>CAYYMY010000015.1:0-24336 GCA_964473095.1 uncultured Oscillospiraceae bacterium
TCGAACCCCCATGAAGTAACCTTCACACGGACCTGAACCGTGCGCGTCTGCCAATTCCGCCATATCCGCATGACACATGAATAAACATGACTATTTTATTATACTACCTTTTCGCTTTATTGCAAGACAAATATTGCGTTTTTTAGTTATTTCTGTTTACAAAATGCATTGCAGAAAGTATTATGATATAGTGAGTAAAATGTGAATAAAGCATATGAAAGGGATAGTATATATGCAAGGTTATAACTGCATAATGGTGTACAGTGAGGATGGAAAGCATATACTTTTCTGCAGAAGAAGTAGCAATCCGTATAAAGGACTTTTTAACCTTGTCGGAGGCAATATTGAAAAAGGAGAAGACGGATTTGACGCCGCATACAGAGAGCTTTATGAAGAAACGGGAATAACCGGCAAGGATATAGAGCTGAGCCATATGATGGATTTTACATACTACAATCAAGATTGTTTTGTTGAAATATATGTGGGGAGACTTAAGCGCAGTGTAATGCTGCGAGAAGAAAAACATCCTCTCGTGTGGCTGTCTGAAGAAGAGGACTTCTTTGACTGTGAAAAATTTGCGGGAGAAGGTAATATAGGGCATATGGCGGAACAGGTGAAAATATATGGGAAAGGAATAGTTAAGTGACGATGCAGGGAGATAAGGAGAAAGGTAGCGGCAGAAATAACATAAATCTTTCAAATGTTGGGAAGAGCGTGATAATAGGGGGGACCATGCTCGTACCGGGAGTGAGCGGAGGTTCGATGGCTATGATACTCGGTGTGTATGATCAGCTCATTACATCGGTGAGCTCTTTTATGAAAAACAAGAGAGCCAATGCGCTGTTTCTGCTCACCTTTGCAGTAGGAGGGATGGCAGGAATGTTTCTGTTCTCCAAGCCGATACTTTATCTCATAGGAAGATTTCCCATGCCCATGCTTTATTTTTTCATGGGGGCGGTAGCTGGCGGTATACCTCTGATGTTGAAGAAATCAAAGCTCAGAAAATTTTCTGTAAGAGGGCTCGCGTATGTTATACTTGGAATCGTTATGGTAGTTGCTGTCGCATATATTCCCATAGGAGGCGAGGACAGCAGTATGGGAGCCGGGATGAAGAGCTTCGTGCTGCTGGCAGCGGCGGGCTTTATAGCTGCGGTAGCGTTGGTCTTGCCGGGAATAAGCGTATCCTACCTACTGCTCGTAATGGGGCTGTATGATGAAACCATGAGGGCGATAAGCCAGCTCTATATGCCGTTTCTCATACCTCTGGGCATAGGGCTTGTGCTGGGAATAATACTTACGACTAAAATTCTCGAAATGGCTATGAGAAAATATCCGCAGCCGACGTATCTTATGATTCTCGGATTTGTACTTGGGTCTGTCAGGGAAATATATCCGGGAGTGCCGACGGGAATAGAAATTCCGATATGCGTTGTCGCAATATGTGCGGGATTTGTAGCTATCATGCCAATATCGAGACGTGAGCTTATGAGTGAAGAACAGTGAAAAAGAGAAAAGAAAACTTTATGAAAATGAATTGACGTCGCATTTGATAGCATCGATGATAACAGTTATATAACGCAATCAAAGATGGAAAGTTCACCGGGATATTGAAGAAGAACGATGAAATACCAATTAAAGATATAATTGCTTTGGCTTCTTATCCTTTTTCAAATCAGGAGATAAAAATAAAATTAAAAAATCGTTAATGCCAATACGAAAAATGGAGCGGATGACGAGAATCGAACTCGCAATGCCAGCTTGGGAAGCTGGAGTTTTACCACTAAACTACATCCGCACATATCCGGTGCCTATGCCTTCGGAACGCTGCCCTTTGCAGCGGTTTCTTCTTTTTTGTCTTCATCGGTTTCAGGCAGCTGAGATGTACAGTGAGGACATCTCGTGACTTTGATGTCGATTTCGCTCATGCAGTAAGGACAGGTCTTGGTTGTAGGAGAATCTTCTTTTTTCTTCTTGCCGAGACTTACTGTCGTGTTCATCTCATGGCGAACTCTTTGAATTCATTCAGAAATTTTTTCATTATTTATGCTATTTCTCCGATAGTATTTGTTTTTTACTTGATTTTTTTAGTACGGAATTGATTATAACATAAAAAAATGGTATTGTAAAATAAAGTAAAGGTAAAAGGAATATGACAATTAAGAAAATGGCTGAAGTATACAGATAGAAAAAGTGGAAATGAAATGCGGATTGTGTTATATTAAGTAAAGTATATATTTTACCGAAAATGATAAATAATCATATATAATTACGATGGAGAGAAAAAATGCTGATAACAAGAAGAAGCGATTATGCAATAAGAGTATTCAGAGTGCTCAAGGACGGCAGAATACACAATGTAAGAGAAATATGCGAAAGAGAAGATATACCGAAGGCGTTTGCGTATAAGATACTGCGTGAGCTTGAACTTGCAGATCTTGTAAAATCGGAGAGAGGGAACAAAGGCGGATATCTTCTGAACGGCGACCTGGATAAAATAACTTTGTACGATGTAGTAAGCATAACGGAAGGTGATCTGGCGATACTGCACTGCATGAGAGAAGACTGTAATCGAAACCCGGAGGGGATGCCGTGCAAAGTACATAAAGAAATCGAGAGGATACAGAATATTCTCATAAGCGAAATGAAGAAAAAACCGATTTCTGAGATAATGGGAGAATGACGATCGGATCATCCTTCGATTTTTCTCAGATGTTCGATTACTTTCATCATATCAGGCGGAATGGGAGCAGTTATATCAAGCTGCTCCTTTGTTATGGGATGGATAAAGGAAAGAGCGGCTGCATGCAGAGCTTGGCGCTCAATCAGCAGTACGTTTTTTCCGCCGTAAAGCCAGTCACCGAGAACCGGATGCCCTATATGGGACATGTGAACTCTTATCTGATGGGTGCGCCCTGTTTCAAGTATAAGGTTAGCTAAGGTATATCCGCTTTTCCTGTATCTTTCTATCACTGAAAAACGGGTGACCGACGGAAGTCCGCCCTCCATAACGCCGCGTCTTACATCTTCCGGATCAGGTCTTCCGATAGGCAGATCTACTTTTCCGGAATCTTCTTTTACGATACCTTTTAATATTGCTATGTAACGTTTTTTCACCATGTTCTCTTTCATCTGTCTCGTGTACTCATTCTGACAGTAAGCGTTCTTGGCAACAACAAGAAGACCTGATGTATCCATATCGAGCCTGTTGACAAACCGTATTTTGAATGATTGCCCTGTTTTATCCATATAATTCATCAGAGCATTAGCAACGGTGCCGGAAGGGTGCCCTTTGGTGGGATGTACTATAAGACCATGCTGCTTGTTGAGAATCAGTAAGTCGTTATCCTCAAATACTGGATATACAGGGATGTCCTGCGGCTCAAAACAGCTTTTTTCGTCCGGAAGAGTTATTTTCACCGTGTCGCCGGCGGAAACGGTGTGCCAGCCCTCGACAGTCTCTCCGTTCAGCGTTACGAGTTTTTCACGTTTTATCTTATTCCTGAGCCTGGAGGAAAAATCGAAGTAGAGCCGTATTATATCCTTTACCTGCAGTCCGTAGTCCTTGTCAGTCGCAGTATGTTTGAATTCAGTCATATATGTATCTGCCTTTCATGATTTACTGTGGTCGTGATGAATGGATCTATAGGAATTTGCTTTTTACCTTGCTCCAGAAATCGTAATCTTTAAAGCGAAGCAGTTGTACTGTCTTATCGGAAGCTGTGATTTTCACTTCTTTTACATTTGAATATCCTGTCTGTATTCCGTCATTTGTTATGAATATTTTATTTTTTTCGTATTCAGGTACTATTCCGAGGGAAATATCCGACGGAATCAGGATGCTAGATGTAAAGGAGCGATATGCCGTCGTATTCATAGGAGCGATAGGTGTTACCTGCAGGAGGTTGAGTCTCGGATCTACTATGGATCCGCCGAGGGAATAGTTGTACGCGGTGCTTCCGGCTGATGTCGCTACTAGGATGCCGTCTCCGCTGAATTTTTCTATCTGTCTGCCGTCTATGCATATGTAGAGATGTACAGCATATGATTGTCTTGCTTTTATGACTATTTCGTTGAGACCGAGGTGGCTGTTTGACTGGCCGTCATAAGTGGTCACCGCGGCAGATACTGTGCTGAGACGCTGTATGGAATAGGCCCCTTTTTCGTAATCTGATATGAAGCGTTTGAAATCATCGGGAGATATTTCCTGGAAAAAGCCGAGATGTCCGGTATTTATACCGACTATCGGACATTTGGGAAAGTCGCAGGAGTGGACGGTCTCGAGAAAAGAGCCATCGCCTCCTATGCATATGATGAGCTCAGCTTCATTGGAATATTCGCCTGTAACCGTATATCCGCGGTCAATCAGCAGCTTCGTCAGCTCGTAATTTGTTTCAAGAGAAATCTCAGTTTCATTTGTAAATATATTGATGAGTTTTTTCTTCATGTTCATCTCCGTTTACAGCAGGGATTCAAATTCATCTAGAATGCTTTCAAACCTCTCCATAGCTTTTTGTACAGGCGTAGGAGAACTCATGTCGACTCCTGCTATTTTAAGAAGCTCGATCGGATAATCGGATTCGCCTGTTTTAAGGAAATCTATATATCTTTCGGCCGCAGGCTTGCCTTCTGAAAGTATTTTGCCGGACAAAGCCGTAGCCGCCGAATATCCTGTAGCGTATTTATATACGTAGAATGCGTTGTAAAAATGAGGTATGCGTGCCCACTCATATCTTATGGTATCATCTTTTTCAACACAAGGACCGTAATACTTTGAGTTGAGAGCTTCGTATATATCGCACATCCATTCTGCCGTGAGGGTCTGACCGTTTTCTACAGCTTTGTGAGTCATATCTTCAAATTCTGCGAACATGGTCTGTCTGAACAGCGTGGTGCGAAACGCCTCAAGATGCATATTGAGAAGGTACTTCCTCATCTCTCTATCAGTCTCAGTGCTGAGAAGGTACTGCATTAGCAGCGATTCGTTCACTGTGGAAGCGACTTCGGCAGTGAAGATGGAATGACTTCCGTATATATATGGCTGGTTCTCGCGCGTATATTTGGAGTGCATCGAATGTCCCATTTCATGAATAACGGTGAATACATCATTGAGAGTGTCTGTATAATTGAGTAGAATATACGGGTAGCTGTCGTAACATCCGAAGCTGTAAGCTCCGCTGGTCTTGCCTTTGTTTTCGTATACGTCAATCCAGCCCTGGCATATACCTTCGTTCATTTTTGAAATATATTCGTCGCCTAGAGGCTTAAGCGCAAGCCTTATGATATCGAGGGCTTTTTCATATGAAACCTTTTTTTCGGGGAGCTCTATAAGAGGCACATACATATCGTGCATATAAAGTTTCTCATATCCCAGTATTTTTTTGCGCAGCTGGGTATACCTGTGAAGCACGGGCAGATTTTTATTTACGGTTTCAACGAGATTATCGTATACTTCCGGCGGGATATTGTCGGAAGAAAGGGCGGCGTCACGGGAAGAAGAGTACTTTCTTATGCGTGCGACTACTGCGTCTGTCTTGGTGTTGTAGCTGTATGTGGAGGCAATGGTGTTGATAAGTTTTTTATATGCATCATACATCGCATCGTAAGCGGATTTTCTGACACTGCGGTCGTGGCTTTCCATGAAATTTATATAGTTGCCGTGAGAAAGCTCAATGGTGCTGCCGGCTTCATCGGTTATGTTTCCGAATTTGATGTCGGCATTGTTGAGCATGGTGAAAATATCGTTGGTAGCGCCTGTTATTTCGCTCATATTAGCGAGGATGTTTTCTTCTGCTTCCGTAAGTATGTGTTCTTTTTCCCGCAGTGTGTCGCGTATTGCAAAATCATACTCCTTAAGACCTCCGGTATTTTTGATAAATCCGAGTATTTTTTCTTCGGGAGCAGCTAAAAGTTCAGGAGTGAAGAACGCCATGGATGCTGAGACTGCTGCGATCACAGGACCGCACATATCAGACATTGCCTGATACCTGGTTTCAGCATTGTTTTCGTCACGTCTCATTCTGGCGTAAACGTATATTTTCTCGAGCTTTCTCCATATAGCGTCTCTGTCTTTGAACGCGGCAAGGAGCGTGTCTCCGCTTTCTGCCAGATGTCCCGAATATTTTGCGGCATAATCGGCCGCGTCCTTTTTTATCGATGCGAGATCACCTTCTATGAAAGATTCGTCCGATATCATTGCTTCTATATTCCATTTATATTTTTTGTCGATCATATCCCTTGTTTTCAAGGTTTTTGAGCTCATATTTATTTTCCCTCCCATATAATTTCCTTTATATATTTTGAGTATTGTTGTATAATATTTTAGTTATATCCTTAAATAACAGAATTTATTATAACATAAATATCGGAGGATTTTACAGTAATGGACAACAGATCTATAGGTTTTTTTGATTCGGGACTGGGAGGGCTTACGTGCATACCTTATTTGATGAAAAAGCTTCCCGGTGAAAAGATAATATATTTTGGAGATACTGCAAGAACGCCCTACGGCTCTAAAGCGACATCGACGATAAAAAGATTTTCCATGGAGATTGCTGAATTTCTCATAAAAAGCGATGTCAAGATGATAGTCATAGCCTGCAATACGGTGAGCGCCACATGTCTTGAGGATCTGCGCGTAAAATTCCCGCAGATACCTATACTGGGAATAATAGAGCCGGCTGCGGAAAAAATAGCCGAGTCATGTACTGAAAACAACAGAATAGGAATAATAGGCACTAAAGTAACCATAGGAAGCGGTGCGTACAGACATTCCATCGGAGCTTACAGCGGTAGTGCAAAGATATACGAAAAAGCCTGCCCTGTTTTTGTCCCGCTCATCGAAGAAGGCATAATCGACAATGAGATAATGGATCTTACCATAAGATACTATATGGATGATTTCATAAAAGAAAATGATATAGATACTGTAGTGCTGGGCTGCACTCATTACCCTCTTATAGAGAAGAATATCAGGAGGATATACGGCGGCAGGGACATCAGAATAATAAATCCATCGAGTATAATTGTCGACAATATACACAAAATCCTTAGGGAGAAGGATATGCTGGCAGCAGATTCCGATTTTGAAAATATATTTTATGCCAGCGATCTTTCCGAAAATTTTCTTAATATGATTGACAGTATATTTGAAGAGGAGAAAGAGGCAAAGGTTAAATTTCTTAACTTTGATTTGAAAAAGAGCTGAGGTGAAAAGGAGAACTATATGAATTTTGAAGAACTGCTTGAATATCTCGATATTGAGGACGCAGGGAAATTTGAATATTTTGAATCCATGGCTGATTTTATGGAATATGAGGATTATATCGACAGTGAAGCTGCATTTAAGCTCTTTGAGGGAGTAGATAAAAAAGTGACGACAAGTCTTATAGGAGACTATTTTGAAGATATCCTTGAAGGACTTCCGGAAAATTCCGGTGAAATATATTCTCTTCTGCATCAGATCAAGCTGAGTCTGGAAGGCATGGCGGCAAATTCGAAAAATGCTGACGATGTAAGACGTTTTGCTGACGAAATGATGCGTTTTCGCGAGTGGTACGTTCATGAATCGGAAGTAAGGCTTTCGGAAGACAACGGAAAGGAAATATACTGCTGTCTTCGTGATGCTGTAACGGCATCGAGAATGGAAAAGTTCGGAGGCGAAAAATACAGTTATGACTTCGAGGAGGCTCTGGATTACAAACTCGACAGCTACACAATCTCTTTTGCAGATATAATAGCTGCGGGAGAAGACGATGAAAACAGTGGAACTATAGTTTTTTCGCCTGATGAAGAAGAGTAGAAGTGATAATGGTACGAATTGAAATCCTACTAAACATATGGTATATTAGGGTAAAGGAGGTGACATTATGAAAGTGTCGACCAAAGGACGCTACGCTATAAGGGTGATGCTGGATCTTGCCGTAAATGATACGGGAGAGTATATACCTCTTAAAGAGGTTGCGGAAAGGCAGGGAATAACACTTAAATACCTGGAGCAGATAATAATACTTCTAAAAAGAGCAGGGTATCTTAAAAGCTTGCGTGGGAACGGAGGCGGATACAAACTTTCCAGAGCGCCTGAAGAATACACCGTAGGAGATATTCTGAGAACGACGGAAGGGAATCTTTCGCCGACAGTATGCCTTGAAGATGAAAAAAACATGTGTCCGAGAAGCATAGAATGTCCCACTTTGAAGTTCTGGACGGGACTTGATAAGGTCATAAGCGATTATGTAGACAATGTTACGATAAAAGATTTGATGGATGAACAGGAATCTGAACATCCAAACTGAGCATGTTAATAAAAAGTCGGATGGGAGACGGATTTCCGTCTCCTGTTTACTACGATGATATTTATAAGGAAGGGCAATAATATTATGGAAAAGACAGGAAAAGGCAGGAATTGGAGATTTGAAACCATGCAGGTGCATACAGGGCAGGAGGAAGCTGACAGCAGCACGGGAGCAAGAGCAGTTCCCATATATCAGACCACATCATATGTGTTCAGGGATTCGCAGCATGCGGAGAATCTGTTCAGTTTGAGTGAGCCGGGAAATATATACGGAAGACTTACAAATCCGACACAGGAAATTCTGGAAAAACGTCTTGCCGCGCTTGAGGGAGGAGCCGCCGCGCTGGCAGTCTCTTCCGGTGCCGCTGCTATAACTTATGCTGTGGAGAATATCGCGTGCGCCGGAGACCATATAGTTGTATCAAAAAATATATACGGAGGGACATATAATTTATTCGCGCATACTCTCAAAGAGAGAGGAATAACGGCGACATTTGTCGATCCGGATGAAGAAGGGGCTTTAAAAAGCGCGGTAAAGGTAAACACGAAAGCAATTTTTGCCGAAGTAATGGGAAATCCCAACAGCAGTCTCCTAGACATAGAAAAGACAGCTGAAGCGGCGCACATTCATAGAATACCTCTTATCATAGACAGCACCTTCACACCGCCTAACCTGATAAGACCTATCGAGCATGGTGCGGATATTGTCGTTCATTCTCTGACCAAATTCATGGGCGGACACGGCACCGCGCTCGGAGGAGTTATAGTGGACAGTGGGATGTTCGATTGGGAAAAGAGCGGCAGGTTTGATATTCTTACAGAGCCGAGCGACAGCTATCACGGATTATCTTTTGCAAAAGCTGCCGGAAACCTCGCGTATATCACGCGTCTGAGGGCTGTGGGGCTCAGAGATACAGGGGCAAGCATATCGCCGTTCAATGCGTTCCTAGAAAGTCATAGAGTATCTTAAAAACAGCTCTGCGATCGAGAAGGTGAATCATCCGTCTCTGCCTGAATGCGGGTATAAGGAGCTTTACGACAGATATTTTCCGGATGGAGCGGGAAGCATATTCACTTTTGAAATAAAAGGCGGTGAAAAGGAAGCGAAAGATTTTATAGACAGGCTGGAGCTTTTTTCTCTGCTGGCAAATGTCGCAGATGTAAAATCACTGGCAATCCATCCGGCAAGCACTACCCATGCTCAGATAAACAGCCGGGAGCTTCGGGAGCAGGGGATAAAGGAAAACACTATACGCCTTTCCATAGGAACGGAGAATATAGATGATATCATAGAGGATATAGACAGAGCTCTCTGCAAACAGCGGTGTTGACAAGCCGGAAGTCTGATAATAAAATCAATGTGAAGTTCAAGGAAGGTGATATTATGGAAAATATAAAGAAAAACTTTACGGAAATGATAGGTGCTACTTCTCTTATGGAAATCGTAAATATAGAGAAAAAACACGGACTTGCCGCGAGGATAGCGGTAAAGCTTGAATATCTCAATCCGGCGGGAAGCGTTAAAGACAGAGCCGCCGCATACATGATAGAAGGCGCGGAAGAAAAAGGGATTTTAAGAGAAGGAGCTGTGATAATAGAGCCGACCTCAGGCAATACAGGGATAGGTCTTGCGGCTATAGCCGCTTCGAAGGGATACAAGACAATTTTCACAATGCCGGAAACTATGAGCGTGGAGAGGAGAAACATTCTTAAAGCATATGGAGCTGAAATAGTCCTCACCGAGGGAGCAAAAGGCATGGCAGGAGCTATTGAGAAAGCAGAAGAGCTTGCGAAAAGTATAGAAGGAAGCTTCATACCGGGACAGTTTGAAAATCCGGATAATCCTAAGGCGCATGAAAAAACGACAGGTCCTGAAATATGGGCGGACACAGACGGAAAAATCGATATATTCGTTGCGGGCGTAGGTACGGGCGGAACGATAACCGGTACAGGCAGATTTCTGAAATCCAAAAACAGCAGAGTGAAAATCGCGGCAGTAGAGCCGGCATCATCTCCAGTGCTGTCCGGAGGACAGGCGGGAACTCATGCGATACAGGGAATAGGAGCGGGATTCGTACCTGAAGCTCTTGATGTGAAAATTTACGATGAAATCATCAGAATCGAAAACGAAGATGCTTTTTTGTACGCAAAGGAAATGGCAAAAGAGGAGGGCATACTCGTTGGTATATCATCGGGAGCGGCTCTCTGCGCAGCCGTTGAGCTTGCGAAGCGAAAGGAAAATGAAGGAAAGCTCATAGTAGCTTTGCTTCCTGATTCGGCGGACAGATACTATTCGACGCCGCTTTTCGGATAGATAAACAGACTGTTGATATGAAAGCTTTGGTGATTGGAGGTAGGCGTATGAAAGCTCTTGTAGTCGTGGATATGCAAAAGGATTTTATCAGCGGTGTGCTGGGAACTAAAGAAGCGGCAGCCATAGTTCCCGGAGTAAAAGCGAAGATAGAGCAGTACAGAAAAGCAAAAGATGTAGTGGTTTTCACAAGAGATACGCATGATGAAAACTATCTTGATACGCAGGAGGGAAGAAAACTGCCTATAGAGCACTGCATAAAAGGAACTCCGGGATGGAAGATATCATCAAAACTTAAGGTTGGCGACAGTGTGGTCATAGACAAGTCGTCGTTTGGTTCGTATGAGCTTGTGGAAAAGCTTGTCGAGATGAATGAAAAAGAAAAGCTGGAATCAATCGAGCTTGTAGGGCTTTGTACGGATATATGTGTGATATCCAATGCTATGCTGATAAAAGCCAGGTTTACGGAGATTCCAGTCAAAGTTGACGCGTCCTGCTGTGCCGGTGTAATGCCGGAAACTCACAGAAATGCTCTTAAGGCTATGGATATGTGCCAGATAGAAATTGAAGAGGAATGAGAGATATGAAACGGATGTGTTGTAAAATCTCGATGGGGCGAATGGAGGAACGCATATGAGTGGCAGTATCGCATTGTTTAATGCCGAAAGGGTAAAAAAGGATATAGTGGACTGGATAAGAGACTGGTTTGATGAAAACGGTAAGGGATGCATGGCAGTAGTGGGGCTTTCCGGAGGAAAGGACAGCTCTGTCGTAGCGGCATTATGCGCAGAGGCTCTCGGGAAAGACAGAGTATTAGGTGTGATGATGCCTAATGGAGAGCAGCTTGATATAGATGTTGCGCATAGGCTTGCCGAATTTCTCGATATAAAGAGCATGGTCATAAATATAAAAGACGCATACGAGGGCGTAGTGGGAGAGATGAAAAAGCATTTTGATACTTTTGAGGGACAGGCGAAGGTGAATCTGCCGCCGAGACTGAGGATGTCAGTACTGTATGCGGTTTCCCAGAGCGTGAACGGCAGGGTAGCAAACACCTGCAATCTCTCTGAAGACTGGGTTGGATACGCAACTAAGTTCGGAGACGGGGCCGGAGATTTCAGTCCTCTTGCCAAACTGACCGTACAGGAGGTGAAAGCGGTGGGAAGAAGCCTGGGACTTCCGGATATTTTCGTTGATAAAGTTCCTATTGACGGATTGTGCGGTCTTACCGATGAAGATAATCTCGGCTTCACGTACGAAGTTCTCGACAGATATATCAGAGAGGGAATATGTGAGGATGAAGAAACGCGTGATAAGATAGACAGAATGCACAGGGCAAACCTTTTCAAACTTGAGCCTATGCCGGTATTCCCCTACGAGTCCGGTGAAAATTAAAAAATATCGTTTTATGTATCGCGGATGCTTTGGAAGAGCTCTGCGATTTTTTTTGCATTGGAGATCTGTATCGTAATTATGTAAATTGTTTTACATAGATTTAACAAATCGAGGATTTTGTATTTAACATTGGAAAATTATAATACAAAACGTACAAACGAGAAGAATATATAGTACATATCAAATCAAAAGAAAGATAGGAGAAAAGAAGAAATGAAAAAAAGCAAATTATCAAAAGTTTTAACGATCAGTTTAGCTGCTATCATGGTATTCGGTCTTGCAAGCTGTGGAGGCGGTGGAAGCTCCGAAGGAGAAGACATCACTGTTATCTCTCGTGAAGAAGGCTCAGGTACAAGAGATGCGTTCACAGAGCTGACAGGAGTTCTTCAGGATGATGTTGACAGAACAGTGGATACTGCTGAAATCTCGAACAGCACATCTGTAGTAACTCAGTCGGTAGCAGGAAATCCTGCAGCTATCGGATACATTTCCCTCGGCTCACTGGATGATAGTGTAAAAGCTGTAAAGGTTGACGGTGTAGAAGCGACGGTAGACAACGTAAAGAGCGGAGACTACAAACTTCAGAGACCTTTCAACATCGTAACAAACGGTGAAGTTTCAGAACTTTCACAGGACTTCATCAACTACATCATGAGCGCTGACGGTCAGGCTATAATCGAAGAAGAAGGATATATCATGACTGATGAAAACGCTCCTGCTTATGAAGCAAGTGGTCTTAGTGGAACGATAACTCTTGCAGGCTCAACTTCTGTATCACCTGTAATGGAAGTACTTGCTGATGAGTACAAAGCTCTCAACAGCGGCGTAACTATCGAGATACAGCAGACGGGATCAGGCGCTGGAATACAGAGTACTATCGAAGGTGTTTGCGATATAGGTATGGCATCCAGAGCACTTGAAGATGAAGAAGCTGCAGAAGGTCTTGAAAGCCAGACTATAGCTCTTGACGGTATAGCAGTAATAGTAAACAACGACAATGCTGTTGAAGACCTCACGACTGAGCAGATAATGAACATATTCATCGGCAAGATCGCAAACTGGTCTGAGGTTGAATAGTATAAGATATTACAACAGTAAAATATAACAATAGAAAGAATGATAGGTACAGAAATGCGAAATTACAGTGAAAAGATCATGAAGGGGGTATTCCTAGCATCAGCGTGTGTTTCGATATTAGCGGTAATCCTCATATGTGTGTTCTTGTTCGCAAGCGGCGTACCAGCCATAAAGGAAATCGGAGTATCCGATTTCCTTCTTGGTGATTCATGGAAGCCTAATCAGGGTCTGTATGGAGTGTTTCCTATGATAATCGGTAGCGTATACGTTACTGCGGGAGCGATAATAATAGGGGTGCCGATAGGAGTTCTATGTGCTGTGTTCATGGCGCGCTACTGTCCGAAAGGACTTTACAGAATATTGAAGCCGGCTGTTGACCTTCTTGCCGGTATACCTTCAATAGTATATGGATTTTTCGGACTTATGGTAATAGTTCAGATGGTACAGGGCTCGCTTGGAGGAAGCGGTAAATGTCTGCTGACATCATCCATACTTCTCGGGATAATGATACTTCCGACGATAATAAGCGTATCGGAATCAAATATAAGAGCTGTTCCGGAACAATATTACGAAAGCTCTCTTGCGCTGGGAGCGACTAAAGAAAGAAGCGTTTTCTGCGCAGTAGTGCCTGCGGCAAAAATGGGAATAATGGCAGGTATAATACTTGGCATAGGAAGAGCTATAGGCGAGACGATGGCTGTGGTAATGGTCTGCGGAAATCAGGCGATAATGCCGGAGGGACTGACCTCGGGAGTAAGGACCCTGACTGCGAATATTGTACTTGAAATGGGATACGCTTCGGGTCTGCACAGAGAAGCGCTGATAGCTACTGCCGTAGTTCTGTTCGTGTTTATACTTATAATCAATCTTTGCTTTATGGCATTGAAGAGGAGGGCTGAATAATGAGCAGAGACATAAAGAATTCGATGGAGGTGTTCTGGCTGACATATAAGAAAAAGCCGGGCTCATTGATTATGAGGATACTCGTCATAGCTTCAGCAGTGATAACGGTAGGAGTGCTCTTCTCTCTTATTGTATATATACTGACAAATGGTGTAATGAATCTAAAGCCTGAGCTTTTCGCGTGGGAATTCAGTACGAAGAATATGTCGATGATGCCTGCTATAGTCAGCACAGTGTACATAACAGCGCTGTCGCTTATAATGGCAGTGCCTATAGGAATATTTTCGGCGATATATCTTGTTGAATACGCAAAGCGCGGCAGCAAGCTCGTAAAAGTGATAAGGACGACTACGGAGACACTTCAGGGAATACCATCAATAGTATACGGTCTGTTCGGGTATATACTCTTTGTAATAGCTCTCGGATGGAGTTATTCGCTGCTTGCAGGAGCAGTCACCCTTGCGATAATGATACTTCCTCTGATAATAAGGACGACGGAAGAGGCTCTGATATCAGTGCCGGACTCCTACAGAGAAGGAAGCTTCGGACTCGGAGCAGGAAAACTCAGAAGTGTGTTCAAGATAATACTCCCTTGTGCGATACCCGGTATACTGGCAGGTGTTATCCTTGCCATAGGAAGAATCGTAGGTGAAAGTGCCGCTTTGATATTCACTGCTGGAACGGTGGCGCAGGTGCCGGGAAGCCTGTTTGATTCAGCCAGAACGCTTTCCGTACACATGTACGCGCTGCTCTCGGAAGGACTTTATACGGAAGAAGCCTATGCAACGGCAGTAGTGCTGCTGATACTGGTAATATTAATAAACGCACTTTCAGGATTTATAGCTAAAAAACTGTCAACAAAGTAGTTAGAGGTAGTAAAATGGATAAATATACTATAGAAAATCTGGAACTGTATTACGGTGATTTTAAAGCTCTTAAAAATATAAACCTGAATATACAGGAAAAAGAAATCACCGCTTTTATAGGACCTTCAGGATGTGGCAAGTCGACACTTCTTAAAACGCTCAACAGGATGAACGACCTTGTTGAAAGATGCAGGATAACAGGCTCCGTAAAACTTGACGGTGAAGACATATACGGCAAGATAGATGTTAATCAGCTTAGAAAACGTGTCGGCATGGTATTTCAGAAACCCAATCCGTTCCCGATGAGCATATTCGATAACATCGCCTACGGTCCGAGAACTCATGGGATCCGCTCAAAATCAAAACTCAATGAAATAGTGGAAAAATCCCTGAGAGATGTGGCGATATGGAATGAAGTCAAGGACAGACTGAACAAAAGCGCGCTCGGACTGTCAGGAGGTCAGCAGCAGAGGCTGTGCGTAGCGAGAGCTCTTGCAGTCGAGCCGGAAGTTATACTTATGGATGAGCCTACGTCGGCGCTTGACCCGATATCCACATCCAAGATAGAAGATCTGGCGATAGAGCTGAAAGAAAAATACACTATAATAATAGTAACGCATAATATGCAGCAGGCGGCGAGAATATCGGATAAGACCGCATTTTTCCTTCTAGGAGATATGGTGGAATTCGACAGCACCGAAAAACTTTTCTCAGTGCCTAAGGATAAACGTACGGAAGATTATATAACAGGGAGGTTTGGCTGATGCGTGTTAGATTTGAAGAACAACTGGAACGTCTCAATGTCATGCTTATAGATATGGGAGCGCTTTGCGAGGAGGCTATCACATATGCGGTAAAGGCTTTTGAAGAAGGCTCTGACAAGATGAGGAAAATGACATATGAGACAGATAAGAGCATAGATGACCGAGAAAGAGAAATCGAAACTCTCTGCCTTAAGCTACTTTTGCAGCAGCAGCCTGTGGCAAGAGACCTGAGACTCATATCCTCTGCGCTCAAAATGATTTCGGATATGGAGAGAATAGGAGATCAGGCGGAGAATGTCGCAGAGATAACAAGAACCATGAAGATCGAAAATGCGGGAGTATATGGAAACCACAGGACTCATATCAGCAGAATGGCGGAAAGTGCTATAGAAATGGTAAAAGAAAGCGTCGATTCTTTCGTAAAGAAAGATATAGAGCTTGCCAACGCTGTAATATTAAAAGACGATGTTGTAGATGATTTGTTTATTAAAGTAAAAGATGATATTATAGATGCTGTGACCGAAGATAAAACTCTCAGTGAATATTTTGTGGATATAATTATGATATCAAAATACCTTGAAAGAATAAGCGATCATGCCGTGAATATAGCTGAGTGGGTAATATTTTCCCTTACGGGAGAACATGTGGATGAAGAAGAATCTGTTTAGAAGGTAAAAATATGATTTATTTTCTCGAAGATGACAACAATATAAGAAATTTTGTGATTTACGCACTGAACAACACAGAATTTGAAGCGCGCGGTTTTGAAAATCCGCAGCAGTTCTGGAAAGAGATGAAGAACGAAAAGCCGGATCTTCTGCTGCTTGACATAATGCTTCCTGAAGAAGACGGCATAACCATACTTAAAAAACTGAGAAGCAGCAACGATACAAGGGAACTGCCGGTTATAATGCTTACGGCAAAAGGTACAGAGTACGATAAAGTGGTGGGACTGGACAGCGGTGCCGATGATTACATATCAAAACCTTTCGGCATAATGGAGCTTGTATCTCGCATAAAGGCGCTTTTGAGAAGGACATCGAAGCAGAGCGGACAGCCAGAATACAGGAAAGACTCTCTTTATCTGTGCCCGTCAAAGCATATAATAAAAGTTGACAATAAAGATATAGTGCTTACTCTTAAAGAATTCGAACTGCTCTGCATACTGTTTGAAAACGAAGGCATCGTTCTTACAAGAGATGAAATTCTTTCAAAAGTATGGGGATATGAATTCGAAGGTGAAAGTCGTACCGTGGATGTTCATATAAGGACTTTGCGCGCCAAGCTGGGAGAAGCGGGAAAGTATATAGAGACAGTTCGCGGACTTGGATACAAAATAGGAGAAAGCAATGACTAAGAAGATTTTTGCCAGCATACTTTCCGTAGCCGTAATAGTGATGCTTCTATGCGTTGCATGCATATCCTATGTTCTTTACGAATATTTCGGAGAGATAATAAGGGATGAGCTGAAAAACGAAGCTGAGATTATTTCTCAGGAAGTGGAGCGGGATGATACTTATCTTGCCAGCATGGAGCGCTTTAAAAACAGAGTTACACTGGTCGGAGAAGACGGCGCAGTTATATATGATTCACAGGCAGATACGGCTTCCATGGAAAATCATGCTGATCGGGAAGAGATAAGAGAAGCGGCGGAAAGCGGCGAAGCATGGGTAACGAGGTATTCGGATACTCTTTCAACTCAGACCATATATTATGCCAAAGAACTTTCGGACGGAAGCGTGTTGAGAATAGCACAGGAACAGAGCATGGCAGCATTCCTGATGAAAGGCATTCTGGCTCCTCTGGCGATTATCGTGATAATTACAATCATAATAGCGATAATCCTTTCCAGGATAATATCAAGGAGAATAGTGACTCCTATAAATGAGCTCAACCTTGATGAAAAAGAAATGGAAGAGCCGTATCCGGAACTGGCGCCGCTACTCACCAAGATAAGACAGCAAAACAACAGGATAAGAACGCAGCTTGCCGAGATGGAAAGAGAACAGAATGAATTCAAGACCATAACGGAGAATATGAGTGAGGGATTCCTGCTCATAGATAAGAGCATGGAGGTTATCTCATATAATTCCGCAGCAATAAGACTGCTGAGCGAAGGAGATGAGCAGCAGGCTCTGGACACTGCTTTTGAATTAAACAGAAGCAAGAGCTTCAGAATGGCTGTGGAAGAATCTCTTAAAGGCAAACACAGCCAGCAGCTCCTTGAAACCGAAGGCAGATGCTACAACATAATGGCGAATCCTGTTTCGGAAAACGGGAATATCGTCGGCGCTGTCATAATGGTTGTGGATGTTACGGAAAAAGAGCAGAGAGACAGATTGAGAAGGGAATTCACTTCAAATGTCTCCCATGAGCTCAAAACTCCGCTCACGACTATATACGGAGTTTCGGATATTATGGCTGAAGGCATAGTAAAGCCTACTGACGTGAAAAGCTTCGGACAGAATATCAAAGATGAATCAGGCAGGATGATAGGTTTGATAGACGATATCCTGAAATTGTCAAAGCTGGACGAAGAGTATGTTCCGGATGAAACCTCGGAAGTGGATCTGTACTCAATATCCCAAAATGTCACAGAGCGCTTGAAGGAGAAAGCAGAAGAAAACGGCATAAAGATATATTTAGAAGGGGAAAGCGCAAAAATAAAAGGGATACCCTCTTTATGCGATGAGATAGTCTACAATCTCTGTGAAAATGCCGTTAAATACAATAAAGAAAAAGGGTCAGTAACCGTATGCGTGAAAAATCTGAGAGAAGGTGCAGAGCTTTCAGTAGAGGATACAGGCATAGGTATACCTTTTGAATACAGGGACAGGATTTTTGAGAGGTTTTTACGTGTGGATAAGAGCCACTGTCAGGAAGTGGACGGTACAGGTCTTGGACTTTCCATCGTAAAACACGCGGTGAACCGTCTTGGAGGCACTATAAAGGTTGACAGTGCAGAAGGCTCGGGAACTAAAATGATTGTCAGATTTCCAGGCAGAGAAACCTGAACCGTCAGCTCAATGAAATGAAAAGTCAAAAGCTTTTAAATTACTCGATCATATTATTTTTCGTATTTCTTCACTATTATGCTGGAATTCTGTCCTCCGAAGCCGAGGGCGTTTGACATCGCCGCTTTGATCTCGGTTTTTCTTGGTCCTTCAGGTATGAAATCAAGGTCGCATGAATCGTCAGGAGTTCTGTAATTCAAGGTAGGAGGAAGTATGCCTGTTTCTATGGCTTTTATGCAGGCTATCACTTCGGTGATGCCGCCTGCTCCCATCAGATGTCCCGTATTTCCTTTCGTAGAGCTTACAGGAGGAATGTTTTTTCTGAGAGTTTTCGGCATTTCAGAGGATTTGTCCTCCCAGCCGTATAAGGTTTTGATAGCCAATACTTCAATGGGGTCGCCAACAGGTGTTGAAGTGCCGTGAGCATTTATATATCCTATGTCTTCCGGGTTCATGCCGGCCTTTTTCAGCGCGGATCTCATACATACCACAGCGCCGCTTCCGTCGGGACGGGGAGCCGTTACATGATAAGCGTCCGTATTGTTTCCGTATCCCGCGAGAGCGCAGATTATTTCAGCATTCCTCTTAAGCGCATGTTCTTCCGTTTCGATGAGCAGAGCGCCACCGCCTTCTCCAATTACGAAACCGTCACGGTCAGCGTCAAAGGGTCTGCAGGCAGTTTTCGGGTCGGGATTTTTTGAAAGCGCCTTTGCCTGGGCCAGTGTAGACATGATGATAGGGCAGTGGGCGCTTTCACCGCTTACCACCAGCATCGCGTCCGCTTCCCCTGAATTTATAAGCATAGCTGCTGTGCATATGGCATCTCCGCCTGAAGAACAGGCTGTGCTTACCGTGAAGCTGGGACCGCGAAGCCCATAGGATATGGCTATCTGAGCAGCACCGAGATTGCCGAGTATTTTCGGAAGAAATCTCGGACTTACTTTTTTATTTTCTTCGAGGCTGTAGCTTCTTTCCGTATCTGCTATTATGGAAGTGCCGTTAAGCGCTGTTGCCATTACTATACCTATGTTTTCCGGCTCTGAGCTTATATCGATACGACTTTGCTCTATAGCTTCCCTTGCGGCAGCGTAGGCAAACTGGATGAAGAGTCCGGTTTCCTTTGCCAGTTTTGAAGACATATGATCGTGGGGGTCGAAATCTTTTACTTCCCCTGCTATGGTAACGGGCACGTCGCTGCAATCAAAGCGCGATATCTTCTCGATACCGCATTTCATATCCAGTATTCCTTGCCAGTAGTTTTCAACGCCGATGCCGATAGGTGTTACAGCACCGAGACCGGTTATAACTAAATTTCTCATATTGTAAATACGCTCCTTAGTATATATGGTAAAAATGCATAAAGCATCTTTCGGTTTCAAAGTTTCTGCTATTTTATCATATAAAATGATAAAAGTCACCTGTCAATATTGCAAACAGGGCACTATATGCGTTGACAGACATGTTTTATTCGGATATCATAAAAGCTGCAGAAAATCAAAAAATCAATATTTACATATATTTCGGAGGAAAAAGATGCTTAAGAAGGAAAAACTGGAAAGAATCAATCATCTTGCAAAGAAATCAAAAGAAGAGGGACTTACGGAAGAGGAAAAGAAAGAGCAGGAGTATCTGAGAAAGGAATATATAGAAAAGTTCAGAGAACATTTTAAAAATCATCTCAGCAGAATAAAATTTGTGGAGGACCTTACGGAGGAAGAGCTGGCGGAAATAAGGGAAAAGCATAAAAAAGACGGTAAAAAACAAAATTAGCAGAAAAACGACGGCGGAAAACATCATGTTTTTCGCCATTTGTTATGAGCGAAATGCGACGCTCTTCTGGAAAAAGAGCAGTACTGATCTATACAGTGTGGGAGTGTTGTATGAAGAAAATGAATAAACGTATTGCAATCTTCATTAAAATGGTATAATATAAAATACAGATAATACATATGCAGTGTTATGCAGTTTATTTATTATAAAGGAGATACGACATGAGACGGGTATATTTAGATTATTCGGCAACAACGCCGGTCAAAGATGAAGTGTTTAAGGAAATGCTGCCTTATTATACTGAATTATACGGAAATCCGTCTAGCCTGTACAGCGAAGGGCTTGAAGCAAAGGAAGGTCTCGACCACGCGAGGAAACAAGTCGCTTCTTTGATAAATGCGGAGGAACGCGAGATAATATTTACTTCATGCGGAACAGAAGCTGACAACTGGGTACTTGAGGGAGTCGCCGGTTCTCTGAAAAACAGAGGAAAACATATAATAACAACGAAGATAGAGCATCATGCGATACTTCATACATGTGAGTATCTGGAAAAACACGGATATGATATAACGTACCTTGATGTGGACAGTGATGGCTTTGTCAGTCCGGAAACACTTGAGAAAGCTATAACAGAAGATACGATACTTATAAGCATAATGATGGTGAACAATGAGATAGGCACTGTGGAGCCTATAAGAGAGCTTGCAGCCGTAGCAAAAAAACACAGTGTGTATTTTCATACGGATGCGGTTCAGGGGCTCGGCAACATAAACATAGACGTAAAGGATCTGGGTGTTGATTTCATGTCGATGTCGGCTCACAAAATATACGGACCGAAAGGCGTGGGAGCTCTCTACATGAGAAAAGGCATAAAGATACCTAATTTCATGCACGGGGGAGCTCAGGAGAGCAAAAAAAGAGCAGGCACTGAAAACGTTGCCGGCATAGTCGGATTCGGCAAAGCCGCCGAACTTGCCTGCAAAAACATGAGCGATCATATATCCAACTGCAGCAGTCTCAGGGATTATTTCTGGCAGCAGGTAGAAGATAAGATAAGCGGTGTTCAGCTCAACGGACCGAAGGATGGAAGAAGACATCCTGGAAATCTGAATATTTCATTTGACTATATAGAGGGAGAGTCGATTCTTCTTATGCTTGACGGCTTCGGAATAAGTGTTTCCACCGGATCCGCATGCTCTTCAAAATCGTTGGTGCCTTCACATGTTCTCGAAGCTATAGGAGTTTCGATTACGAAGATGAACGGAACAGTCAGGTTTACGGTTGGGGATTTCACTACTAAAAACGATATAGATTATACGGTGGATGCACTGGTTAAAGTTGTTGAAAGATTAAGAGAACTGTCTCCGGTAACCGGTCAGGAAGGATGGTAGAGATATGGCATTATATAATGATAAAGTAATGGAACATTTCATGAATCCGCATAATGTGGGAGTGATAGAAGATGCCGACGGCATAGGAACGTACGGCAGTCCGGTATGCGGCGATATGATGCAGATGTCAATTAAAGTTGATGAAAACGATAAAATCACCGATGCAAAGTTCAAGACTTTCGGATGCGGCAGCGCGATAGCGTCTTCCAGCATGGCGACTGATATGATAATAGGAATGAGCGTTGAGGATGCGCTGGAGCTTTCCAACAAAAAAATCATAGATGAACTGGGAGGACTTCCGCCTGTGAAGATCCACTGCTCCGTTCTGGCTGAGCATGCTATCAAAGCAGCCATTTACGATTACGCTCAGAAAACGGGGAAAACCTATAAAGGGCTTGAAGGATTCGATCCCAACGCGGAGGAAGATCATCATGACATTGAAGAGGAGGAATAACGGGAATAAAGTTGTTTTAGGCTTGAGCGGCGGAGTGGACAGCACCGCCGCTGCTTTATTATTGCAGGAAAAAGGTTTTGAAGTTACAGGACTGTTTTTCGACATACACAAAAACGCTTCTCAGGAGAGTGGAGCGCATGAAAATCCGGAAAGAGAGAAAGCCGAGCGGGCTGCGGAAGAGCTGGGAATAGAGTTGATATACAGGAATGTCGGAGAGATTTTTGAAAAAAAAGTGATAGCGAATTTCTGCAGCCAGTATCTGAAAGGCAGCACTCCGAATCCGTGTATCGTATGCAATCCAGAAGTGAAATTCAGGATTCTGGCAGAAGAAGCTGACAGAATAGGCGCTGGACATATTGCTACCGGACATTATGCCGGAACATGCAGGGATGAGAAAACGGGGAAATGGTATATAAAAAGAAGCAGTAATGAAAGAAAGGATCAGTCGTATATGCTTTACAGACTTGGGCAGGATATAATATCAAGACTGCTGCTGCCCCTTGGAGGGATGACTGACAAAGAACAGGTGAGAGATATAGCGAGGGAAAAAGTCCTCGCCAATTCGGAGGCAAAGGATAGTCAGGAAATATGTTTTATAGATAACAGAGAAAATTATCGTGATTTTATAAGGAAGCGCGGCGCTGTATGTGAAAAAGGATTTTTTACCGATAAAAACGGCAATGTGCTTGGGGAACACAGCGGGATACTGAACTATACCGTAGGGCAGAGAAAGGGACTTGGAATAGCCCTCGGAAAGCCTGTATTCGTCATGGATATCGACAGTGAGAACAACAGAGTGATTTTGGGGGATAATGAAGACCTGTTTTCAAGAAAGGTCGTATCACGGGATAATCTTATAGAAGGGACAGTCGCAGATGCGGAATTTAAATTTCCGGAAAGGGTGGAAGCGAAGATAAGATACGGGGCAAAGCCTGCAAAAGCATCGGCAGAAGTCATGGAGGACGGCAGGATAATCACGCTTTTCGATGAGCCTCAGAGAGCCGCAACGCCGGGACAGTCGATAGTGTTTTATGATAATGGACGCGTGATAGGCGGAGGTTTTATATCTCGATGAAAAAACTGCTGAAGGCTTGAGTAGAGCTCGCATATTTCCATATTTCAGTACATTATTATCGCCCGTACGGGGCAGACCGGGGCACAGTATCCGCAATTGAGACATATATCGTAATTTATCTGTGCCATCCCGAACGTACTGAAGCTTACAGCCTTGTTGGGGCATATTCTGATACAGGCGCCGCATCCTTCACAATCTCCCTGGTCTATATGTATTTTCTTTCGGCTTATGTCAGGTGTGTAGTCTCTTGGCAGTGTACCTTCGGCGTATGATATCAGACGGTCGATTTCGTCTGTGCTTCCGAGTCCTGTCATGACAGAAGATACGCCTTTGAGAGAAAATGCATAGTCAAGAGCTTTTACATATTCGCCGGTGAGATTGCCTCCTCCGAAGGCTTTCATGATGAAAATCCCTTTTCCTGCACGTCTGCATTTTTCTATTGAGTTTTCCATTTCTTCACGTGTCCCGAAATCAGAACCTTTGCGTATACCCAGACCGGCAAAGTTGATAAGGGGGAATATGACATCGCATTCTGCTATATCTGCCATTTTCCCGGCTACATCTACATGGTGAGTGGACACACCTATGGATCTTATCACTCCCTCTTTTTTCAAATCAATAAGGCAATGCCATGCAGGCTGTCTCATGTCCCAGTCCGGGTCCTGTCTGACTTCGTGTATCAGAAATATATCGATTACCTCAAGCACCATTTTTTCACGGGCCTCTTTTACGGCAAATGCCATATCTTCATAGGAGCAGGCAAGGGATTTAGTGCATATGACAGGTCTGTTTCTGTTTTCCGCAGACATATCGATATCTTTGAAAGCTTCTCTGATATAGTGGTATGTATCATAATACTGAGCGGTATCGAAGAAATTGATACCTTTTGAGAATGCGTATTTTATCAGCTGCGCGCCTTTTTCAAGAGGCAGATCGAGCTGAGAGGCGCCTATGGTGAGAACTCCGAAGCCAGCTTTGGTTACATATATTCCCGTATGTCCGAGCTCAGTTTTTTTCATGATT
>CAYYMY010000015.1:24436-27074 GCA_964473095.1 uncultured Oscillospiraceae bacterium
GTTTCCGATTAAATTGCCTGACGTTATTATGATATGATGTAAAGTGAGGAAAGTCAATAAGGGCAGATGTGGAAGATATGAATAAACAGAAAGACTTACGGAAACTTTTCAATATTGAACTTGACATTTAACCGCATATAAAGTACTATCATGATATCGGTTTAGCATGATAAAGCAAAACAGCGAAGAAGTTTGCGTGAAGCACACATAAAGTAATATGGTATACGGAGGGTGAAAATGAAGAAGAAACTATTGGTTATAGGAATGATTATCGTAATGGCTCTCGGCATATTCGGCATTACGGGATGCGGCGGCTCTGACGAAAGTGCAGACCAGGAAACGTTGGTGGTAGGTCTTGATGATACGTTTGCGCCTATGGGCTTCAGAGATGAAGACGGTAATATCGTGGGTTTTGATGTCGATCTCGCCAATGCAGTGGGAGAAGAATTGGGAATGGATGTGGAATTTCAGCCTATAGACTGGAACGCAAAGGAGATGGAGCTTGAATCAGGCAATATCGACTGTGTGTGGAACGGAATGTCCATAACTCCGGAGAGAAAAGAGAATATGTCGCTGTCGGACAAATATCTGAACAATAAAATAGTGCTGATGACACTGGCGGATTCATCCATTGATGTCACGTCCGCAGAGCAGCTCGCGGATCTTGAGATAGGCACGCAGGTTGATTCATCGGCGCTGGAAATGCTCAAGTCAAATGAAGCGTATGAATCCTTCAAAGACAATATAAATGAATACGATACTTATGATACGGCAATAATGGACTTGAAGGCGGGAAGAGTCGATGTAATAGCGGTTGATCAGGTGCTCGGGGAATATACGAACAATAATCTCGGCGGTGATATGAAAGAATGCACATATTCTCTCGGAGACGATTATTATGTAATAGGATTTGCAAAGGAGAATACGGAGCTCAGAGATAAGGTTAATGAAGCCATAGGCACGCTGAACGAAAACGGCAAAGCTGCTGAAATCAGCGAAAAGTGGTTTGGCAAGAATATAGTTATATTTGAACCTCTTGATGAGTAATGCTTGAAAGGATATAATACGAGTTGGGTGGATATCCATCCAACTTTTTTATGTCTGCTGGAAAGGATAACGATATGGACAAGATAATGGAATTCCTGCCTTTCATGCTGAAAGGCACGGTGCTTACGGTAGAGCTGTTCATACTTACTTTGATTATTGCGCTTCCTCTGGGTCTTCCGATAGCGCTGGGGAGCAACAGCAGGATAAAGCCGCTCAGCTGGCTGTGCAGAGTGTACGTCTGGATATTCAGAGGGACCCCGCTGCTTCTGCAGCTGTTTTTCTTTTATTTCTTTTTTCCTATAGTTCTCGATGTGCGTCTTGATGTTTTCTTTACCGTGGTGCTGACCTATGTCTTGAATTACGCGGCATATTTTTCTGAAATATACCGAGGCGGTATCAACAGTATAGACAAGGGACAATATGAGGCTGCACATGCACTGGGCATTTCAAAGGGACTGACGATGAAGGACATAATACTTCCGCAGACGATGAAGGCGGTACTGCCTCCTACGGTAAATGAAACGGCGAATCTGGTGAAGGATACGGCGCTTGCATCCACGCTTCCGATAGTCGATCTGATGAAAGCTGCAAACAGTGCAGTGAACAGGCTTACGGATATAACTCCTTTCATATTTGCAGCCATAATATATTTTATAATGACTTTAGTGGTAACTCTCATAGCCGGAAGGATAGAAAAGTATTTTTCAAGATATGATGCAAAGGGAGAAGAAAAATGATGAGAGAAACTGTTCTCGAACTTAAAAATATAGTAAAGGATTATTCGGGTTTCAAAGCGCTGGATGGCATTAACTTTTCGATGTCAAAGGGAGAAATCGTGGCGGTGATAGGACCTTCGGGATCGGGGAAAAGCACGATGCTCAGATGTATCAATGGACTTGTTTCCATAACTTCGGGAGAAGTGGTGTTGAACGGTGAAACAGGCATGGTGTTTCAGCATTTTAACCTTTTTCCACATATGACATGTCTGGAGAACATAACCTATGCTCCGATAAAAGTAAAAAAGGAGAAGAAAGAAGATGCTGCGAAAAAAGCAAGGCAGCTTCTCCAAATGGTGGGACTGGAGACGAAAGAAGACGTTTATCCCGCACATATATCCGGAGGGCAGAAACAGAGAGTCGCGATAGCGAGGGCTCTGGCTATGGAGCCTGATCTCATGCTCTTTGATGAGCCGACTTCCGCGTTGGACCCGGAGATAACGGGAGAAGTTTTGAACGTAATGAAAAAACTGGCGGAAAACCATACGACGATGATAGTAGTAACTCATGAAATGGGCTTTGCCAAGGAAGTTGCAGACAGAGTGCTTTTTATGGACAAGGGAAAAATCGTGGAGGAAGGCGCTCCAGAAAAAATATTCAAGCATCCGGAAAACGACAGACTTGTTTCATTCCTCAGCTCTATGATAAGGGTGTAGCGCTCCGTATCCTTTATTTTCTGAACATATCACGATATTGATTTTTCGTTCTTTGAAAGACCCGGTTTCACAGATGTGCATGTGTATTTGAGAGAGCCGGGTTTTTACATAACCGTAAAAGTTTTTTGTCAAGATAAAACTTTTTCTCTTGACTTATAT
>CAYYMY010000016.1:0-26875 GCA_964473095.1 uncultured Oscillospiraceae bacterium
TGCAGTATCATGAACGGCATGAAGTTATATACCATCCCGAGCATTACCGCTCCTTCTGTATAAAGGAGCTCTCTGTTTCCCAGTCCTATGATTTCAAGCAGTCTCTGAGCTATACCGCCTTCCGAGAGTATCCCTATCCATGCGTATGTCCTCACAAGCATGTTTATCCACATCGGAAGCGTTATCATCAAAATGAGTATATTTTGAACTTTTTCTGAACTGCCTGCTATAAAATAAGCTATAGGGTATCCGACCAGAACACATATTATCGTCGTTTTGATCGCAATCTCTATGGAACGCCACAGTATCAGCAAAAAATCCGGATCAGTAAAAAACTGTATGTAATTGTCAAACGTAAAATCTACATTGACTATTCCGTTTCCGCCGTCTATTACCGAATAAAATGCTATGAGGAGCATCGGCAGAGCCACCATCAGTATCACCCAGACAATATATGGAATTGTAAGCTGCGATAATCTTTTCATTTAGTAAACCATCTTCCTCATCACGTGGATATCTTCTGGATAGAAAGTGAGCCCCACTTCCGCACCCTCTTCCGCATAATCCGTAGTATTTATACGGAATTCACGTCCTGCCGTCATAAACGACACCTTATAAGTCCCGGTCATTATGTTTTCCGGATCAAAGTCATATTCAACATATATTTCTACAGACTCATCTTCATTACTCAGCTTCCAGCCCTGAGCGCTTGCCCATGTTTTAAGATCCGTATCAAGCGCCACCGATTCTTCTATTTCCTCAGGCGTCTTGTAAAAATTGAAGGCGCTCACCGCTTCATTTGCCTTTTCATTTATCACGTACATCTGATCTATTACATGGATCATCCTCTCGACGCTTGTTCCCGCTGCCGTTGAAAATACAACGGGATACATGCCTAATTCATTTTTAAGCTCGTACTTTATGTTCGTTATGGATATATATTCATCAGTCTCTACATCCCACGCTTGGGCATCCGCTCTTGCAATTATCTCTTTCTCGTCAAGGTCCTCCATATCCTTCAGATCGACGTAAAAATCATTGGCTGATATCTTTTCTTTTCCGTCTTCACTGGTAACGTCATGTTCTTTTATCACATGCATATTTACAGTGACTTTTGTGCCCGGGACCGTTTCCACCGTCACATCGTAATATACTCCCTTGAAGAAGATATCTTCAACCGTTCCCGTGAGCTTTCCCTCTTCCGGCTTTACTATATCTATGTCTTCCGGTCTTATCACTATATCGACTTTTTCGTTTTCTCTGAAACCGAAATCCACACATTCAAACTCTTTATCGTCGAATTTCACCTTATAATCGTCGAGCATGGTTCCTTCCAGTATATTGCTCTCCCCTATGAAATCGGCAACATATCTGTTTTCAGGCTCATTGTATATGTCCTGAGGCGTTCCCACTTGATATATTTCTCCCTTATTCATTACCACTATCTTGTCCGACATGGTCAGCGCTTCTTCCTGGTCATGGGTAACGAATATGAAGGTAATGCCTACTTCTTTCTGTATGCGTTTGAGTTCATACTGCATTTCTTTCCTGAGTTTAAGGTCGAGTGCCGCGAGAGGCTCATCAAGCAGAAGGACCTTCGGCTCGTTTATCAGAGCTCTTGCTATGGCTACTCTCTGCTGCTGCCCGCCGGAAAGAAGTGTAACATTTTTATCTTCAAAACCTTCAAGACCTATAAGCTTTAACATCTTCATGACTTTCTGCTCTATAACGTCTTTTCCCATTTTTTTGATCTTAAGTCCGAAGGCTATATTCTGCTCCACCGTCATATGAGGAAACAGCGCATACTTCTGAAAAACCGTATTCAGCTCACGTTTATACGGCGGTACGCTGCCTATATTTTCGCCGTCGAATATTATTTTGCCTTCATCAGCTTCTATAAAACCTCCAAGTATCCTGAGAAGCGTAGTCTTACCGCATCCCGAAGGTCCCAGTAGCGTCACGAACTCATTTTCATATATATCGAGATCGATGCCTTTGAGCACCATCTGTCCGTCAAATTTTTTCACTATATTCCTGAACTGTATGAGTTTTTTATCTTCCATCGCAAGCTCCTCTTCCATGTTCGCAAAAGTTACAGACCTATTATATAGAAAGGTTTATTCTATTTCAATACATATATATGGTGCTATCGCAGTGTGGTATGTGCATGACGAGCATAAACAGCTTTTTAGGAGCAGCATATTGACATAGTGTCAGAACAGTGGTATATTATATTTGCTGACAGAATGTCAGAATACATGTCGCAAAAGGAGGTATTTTGTAATGTTAGGAAATTTTTCATACTGCAACCCTACTAAACTGTATTTCGGTAAAGCTTCTCTCGAATCTCTCAATACGGAACTTCCAAAATACGGCAGGAATGTCGTTCTTGTTTACGGAGGAGGCTCTGTAAAAAAGAACGGCATCTACGATGAGGTTATCAAAATCCTGAAAAGTAGTTCTAAAAATATAGCTGAGATCTCCGGTGTAATGCCGAATCCCACATTAAATAAGCTTTATGAAGGGATTGAAATTGCCCGAAAGCACAATGCTGATTTTATTCTCGCCGTCGGCGGCGGCTCGGTATGCGACTACGCCAAAGCTGTTTCAGTATCTGTAAACTGCAGTGAAGACCCTTGGGAAAAGTATTATATAAAATTTGAAGAGCCTGACTGCGAGACCCTGCCTGTAGGCTGCGTACTCACCATGGTAGGTACCGGCTCGGAAATGAACGCAGGAGCTGTAATCACAAATACTGAAACAAAACAGAAGATAGGTCACGTATTCGCCGACGAAAAAATAATGCCTAAGTTCGCTGTGCTCAATCCTAAATACACCATGACACTTCCTCACTATCAGATGGTTTCAGGCATATACGATATATTCAATCATATCTGCGAACAGTATCTTTCCGGCGAGGACGACAATACCAGCGATTATATAAGCGAAGGTCTCATGCGCTCGGTAATAAACGCCAGCCGCGTCGCAAATAAAGACCCTGAGAATTATGAGGCACGAAGCAATCTCATGTGGTCAGCGACCTGGGCTCTGAACACTCTCGTTTCACGCGGTAAATCCACCGACTGGATGGTCCACATGCTGGGTCAGTCCGCAGGAGCGTACACCAATGCCGCCCACGGTATGACGCTGGCAGCCGTATCCCTGCCTTATTACCGTCATATTCTTCCTTATGGACTCGAAAAATTCAGGCGCTTCGCTGTTAATGTATGGGACATAGATCCTAAAGGCAAAACCGGCGAAGAAACAGCACACGAAGGTCTTGACGCCATGGAAAACTGGATGCGTGAACTCGGTCTTGTAATGAGTCTGTCTGAACTGGGAGCTGACGAAAGCATGATTGAAGGTATTGCAGAAGGCACCCTTATCATGGACGGAGGATACAAAACATTGACACATGATGAAATAATAAAGATTTTAAAGGAGAGCTTGTAAAATAAACAGCAAAATACTCATAGCATATTTTCCTGCCAGCGGCATGACTGCTCATGTCGCAGAAGAAATGGCAGAGGAAAGCATGAAAAATCACTGCCCGAAGGCTTCATGGAAAAAGAGGTAAACAATGCCAAAAGGCTCTGAAAAATTGACAAAAAAAAGAAAAGAAGAAATCATCGATGCCTGCGCTTCGCTGTACGAAACCATGAGTTTCAAAGATATAACGATAAGAGATATAGGCAGCAGGACTTCATTTACAAGGACTTCGATATATAACTATTTCCAAAGCAAAGAAGAAATCTTTCTGGCTCTGCTCACAAGAGAGCACGATGCATGGGTAGATGATCTGAAAGCTGAAACTGACAAGCATGAAAACATGTCAGTTGAAAACTTCGCGGATATGCTGGCCAAAACACTTGAGAAACGTGGACGTATGCTCAAACTGATGTCAATGACTCTTTACGATATGGAATGCAACAGCCGTATAGAAAATCTCGTAGAATTCAAAATATCATATGCAAAATCCATAGATGCGATCACATACTGTCTCAAAAAGTTTTTCCCTGTCACTTCAGGCGATATCCGGGGATTCATCTACGCTTTCTTTCCTTTTTTATTCGGCGTATATCCCTATACTTCACACACCGAAAAACAGAAAGAAGCCATGAAGCTTGCCAATGTTGAACATACGGAATTTTCCGTTTATGAAATCACGAGATCGTTTTTGATTAAAATACTGAAATCCTTCCGGTAAAACAACTGCCGGAAGGATTTGTTTGTAATGCAATTCAAATAACCACTACGATTTTCCATTTACACTTCCATATGGCAACAAGTCGTCCTGATCCGCAGGATCAAACATCGCTTGCCGGATTTTTAGAAAGCATACACACCGTCTCCACCGAATCTGTATTCGGAAACATATCAACAGGCGTCGCCTCTTTGAAAGCATATCCCTTTTCACATAATATCTTGATGTCGCACGCCATGGTTGCGGGATCGCACGAAACGTACACTATACGTTCAGGCGCTATATTTACAACTGCCTCCAGAAGCTCTTTTCTACATCCGGCTCTCGGCGGATCCAGAATAACGATATCCGCTTTCGTTATGATTCCCTTGAGTTCATCGTCGAGCTCATCGCTGCTTTCTTTATCCTCGCTCTGTGCGTAAAGTGGCAGTATTTCCTCCGCATATCCACATATATATCTGGCATTTACTATATCGTTTATCACAGCATTTCTGTTGGCGTTAAGCACAGCAGCTCTGACGCTTTCTATTCCTATGACATACTTCGCCATATCGGCACAGTAAAGTCCTATGGAGCCCACACCGCAGTACAGATCAAGTATCACAGGCGGCTCGTCCTTTTCATATGCCTTCATGCAGTATTCTCTGACTTTATCATAGAGTCTCTCAGTCTGGACAGGGTTTACCTGATAAAAGCTCTGAGGAGATATTTCAAATTTAAGATTCCCTATCCTGTCTTCGATAACCAGTTTACCGGCAGCCGCTATATTCTCATCTCCCAATACATCTCCGCCCCGGCCTCTTGATATCTGATTTTTTCCTTTTGCATCTCTTGCTGTTTCTTTTTTTATGCTGAGTATAACGCTTTCAAGAGAATATCCTGACTCATAAATCGCATCATCCAGCATTTCCACGAGCTTGTTCATGTTAGGTATGCCCTTCCCGTTTATTGCCAGTATGACCATAACTTCTCCCGTGGAAAAAGCTGTTCTTACTATCATGTGTCTCATAAGACCTTTTCGCCACTTTTCATCCCAGGCTGTTATATGATCTTCTTTCATAAAACGTTTGAGCGTATCGGCAGCGACCATCGCGGCTTCCGATTGAAGCACACAGTCCTCACAGTCAGCCGGTGTATGGCTTTTCGCTCTGTAAAAGCCTACCAATACTTCTCCCGCAGCTTCGAGCCGTCCACCTTTTTTCGTGATTATTCCGCCCGTGCTTACAATGAACTGAGCTTTATTTCTATATCTTAGATGGCCAAGACCGTCATTATCATCTTCTTTCATTCCTATGATCTCTTTGATGTCAGGAGCATCCAGGCCGGCTATACGTCTTATGCTTTCTCTTACCTTTTTTTCTTTTAAATCAAGCTGTTTATCATATGCCATGAGTGCATATCCGCACCCTCCGCAGCCCTTTTTCAATGCGGAACATTCAAATTCATCGTTTCTGTAAGGAGAACGGGCAGTGATCTCGATTGCTCTGCCGAAAGCATATCTCTTCTTCACACCTGTTATTTCTGTCTTTGCCACATCTCCCGGTACAGTATCCGGAATGAAAACAACCATTCCATCTGCCCTGCCTATTCCGCTGCCTTCACTGCTCATATCTTCTATCGCTATTTCATATATGTGTCCCTTTTCCATATGACTTTCCTGCGCTCCTGCTCTCCTGACTATTTTTCCTCCATAGCGTCTTTAAAAATATCGTAAAGCTTCGGCGCTTCTTTTTTGAGACGCACAGGTTTGAAATCCGGTGTGGTAAACCCGTGACTGCTGCTTCCTTTTACATGGACTTCTCCCGATTCTTCTCCCCGTATTTCGTATTCAAGCTCTATCGAAGCGCCTTTTAATTTCTTGATCCCGCAGGAAAGAACAAGCATTTCGTCATATACGGCGGGAGTTCTGAAGTCAGCGCTTACAGAAAGCACCGGCATATATATTCCCGATTTTTCCATGTCGTCATATGAATAACCGCTCATCCTGAACATTTCAGTTCTCGCAGTCTCAAAATACCTTATGTAATTGGAATGATGCACTATCCCCATATTATCCGTCTCATAATACTGCACTCTTACTTTTGTTTCAAACATGATCATTTAGATTTCTCCTTTTTACCCTTTATTTGATGCTGTCTGCAATTTCCTCTATTTTTCTAAGCCTGTTGTTTATCCCCGATTTTGAAAGAGGAGGCTCCATTATCTTCCCCAGCTCTTCTATGCCCAGCTCCGGATTCTCAAGCCTTGCCTCCGCGGTTTCTCTGAGTTTGGAGGGAAGAAAATCCATTCCCTTCTTTTCCGCAATCAGCTTTATGTTCTCAATCTGCTTTTCCGCAGCCTTCAAAGTCTTGTCTATATTGGCATTGTCCATGTTGTTTTCACGATGCGTCTTTGAAATGATATCTTTCATCATCATAACATCATCGTATTTAAAGAACTGGCTGTTCGCACCCATTATCGCCAGCATGTCTCTTATCTGCTCTCTCGCTTTCAGATATATTCCCCAGCCTTTTTTTCTTTTCACTATTTTGGCGCTTATATCTGTAAAACTGTTGAAAATTTTTCTCATATCCCTCGCCAGAGTTTCCGAGCCTGCGGTGATCTCAAAATGATATCCCTTTTCGGGATTGCTCACAGTCCCTGAAGCCAGAAAGGCACCTCTCAGATATGCCTTTCTACAGCATTTTGTCTTTATCAATCCCTCATATACACCATCGCTTATGGAATTCATCCCTTCCCTGACAATCAGTATACCTGCCTCGCGCAGAATCTGTTCACTGAGACTTTCAGGGTCTATGGAAAGTATGTAAGAGCTTCCCTTCTCAAGGGCGCTGCCTTTTTCCATTTCCAGGTCGATATCCACCGAAAAATAATTTTTTATCAAAGTCTTATAATGTCGAACAACCGCAAGATTGGATGTAATCATCACTATCTTGAATTTTCCGCCTCCGACAAGCCTTATGCTCCCGGCTATTCGCATGAATCCCGCTATATCTGCCAGCATGCAGCATTTCTTTTCCGGAACTATCCTTGCCAGCTCATTTTTTGTTTCCGACGCAAATGACATATCCACCACCTGATTCAACCGTAAAAACTAAAAAGTCTCTCCCTGAGAGACTTTTAAATCCTTTAAAGATCCCGATGCTCCAGCGTCGTTCTCTTTCCTTCCTCTCTTAGCCTTCTTCTAAGTTCGTTTGCCATGACAACTGAACGATGCTGTCCCCCAGTACACCCTATGCATATATTCAGACTGTATTTTCCCTCTTTCATATAAAACGGTATCAGCATATTTATGAGGTCGATCGCTTTATCGAGAAAATCCTGGGCCACCTTCTGTCGAAGCACATATTTGCTCACCTTGGCGTTGTTGCCGGTAAGCGGTCTGAGGGATTTCACATAATAGGGATTCGGGATGAATCTCATATCAAATACCATGTCTCCGGCTATCGGCGTTCCTTTCTTATATCCGAAAGACATGATGTTTATCATGAAGGTCTTCTGGTTTTCTCCCGTAGTAAGAGAATGCTTTATCTCATCCCAAAGCTGAGCGGTTTTGAGATTGGATGTGTCTATTATATAATCCGCATTGTTTCTCAGCACGCTGAGCATCTCTCTCTCTTTCTGAAGACCGCTCATCACAGAGCCTCCGCCCTCCGACAGAGGATGATTCCTTCTCGTTTCATTGTATCTTCTCATCAGCACCCTGTCCGATGCTTCAAGATACAGTATTTTATACTCTATTCCGTTCTGCTTGAGCTCGTCCAGCGCATCTTTAAAATCGTTGAATAGCTTTCCTCCTCTTACGTCTATTACGAAGGCTGCCTTATCTATCCCTTTTCCGTTCGCTGTGAGGTCGATAAAGCTTTTTATCAGAGCAGGCGGCATATTGTCTATACAGTAATATCCCATGTCCTCAAGACAGTCCATCGCCTGTGTCTTTCCTGCGCCTGACAGCCCCGTTATTATTATGGCTTTCATCGCTTCACCTTCTCCCTTATGTTCATTATCCTGCTGAGGTCAAGTCCTGCTCTCACAGCTTTTTCAACGCCTTCTTTAAAATCGCCCACTCTGTCCGGAGTATGAGCATCGCTGCTGATTATAAATTTAACATCTTCTATTTCAGCGGCTGTTTTTATCTCTTCTTCAGTCATATGACCGTGCCATGTATTTATTTCCATCAGCGTATCCGTTTCTGCACAGACTTCTGCAAGTTTTCTTATATCAAACGGACCTTTATCTCCCGGATGCGTCAATATGGATATATCGTTGCTTCTAAGCGCATTTATAACCATCTGCGTATTTGATTCCCTCAGTTTCTCTTCTCCTGATCTGAAACCCTTATTCCACAGCCAGTTTCTTACACAACTGCATCCGAAAAGTCCGTAATGATATCCTGCTATTATAAAATCGAATTCTTCAAATTCCTCATCCCTTATATCAAGTCCGTTCCCGTTTTTTACTATATTCGCTTCAACGCTCATCTTGACATTGAGTTTTGGATACTTTACGTTCATCCTCTCTATATCGTTTCTCATATTCACTATATCGTTTCTGTTGATGCCGTAAAAAAGATGTCCCGGTCCGTGATCCGAGATGGCTATATATTCCAACCCTTCGTTGAAAGCCTGTCTTACATTGTCTTCCACGCTTCCCTTCCCGTGGGAATAAGTGGTATGAGTATGAAGATCATATATCAGTTCATAGTTGTCCGCCACATTGGCTGCATTATTCTCCAATTATCCGTACCTCCGGTTCCAATTTTACCCCAAATTCATCAAACACTCTCGACTGTACTATTTCCATAAGCTGTATTATATCTGAAGCCGCGGCACCTCCCCTGTTTATTATAAATCCGCTGTGAAGCTCCGAGATTTGAGCTCCGCCTACAGAAAGACCCTTGAGTCCCCCATCCTGTATCAGCTTTCCCGCAAAATATCCTTCCGGTCTCTTGAAAAAACTGCCCGCGCTCGGGTAATTCACCGGCTGTTTGGCATTTCTTCTCGCATTGAGCTCAGCCATTTTATCGTATATTTCTTCTTTGTTTCCTTTTCTGAGCCTGAAGACAGCTTCCACCGCGATATCTCCCGTATCGTGAAGTGCGCTGTGTCTGTATCCCATATCCATCATTTCTGTATCAATACGAAAGTCTTTTCTGCCGTCGTTTGATACAAGCCTTACGTTTTGTAGAATATCAGATATTTCTCCTCCGTAAGCTCCCGCATTCATAAACACCGCTCCGCCTACACTGCCCGGGATGCCGGAAGCGAATTCAAAACCTTCGAGAGAATTCTCCGCGGCTGTCTTCGCCGCCGACGATAACAGACACCCTGTCCCGCATGTCATAGTTTCTCCGTCGATTTTTATACTTCCAAAAGCCTTTCCGATCTTTATCACTGCACCTCTGTATCCTCCGTCTTTCACAAGAATGTTCGTGCCGTTACCCAATATCATATGAGGATACTCCTCTTCTTTAAGTACAGCTAGTATTTCCTTGAGCGCTTTAATATCCTCCGGCTCTATAAGCATATCTGCTCTACCGCCTGCCCTGAAGGAAGTATATCTGTCCATCGGTACATCCTCAAGGAGCATCCAGTTTCCGGCTCTGTCATCAAGTATCTTCTTTATTTCCGTCTTGTTCACTATCTCTACCGCCTTTTCTCAAAATGCTTCTTTTCTTATTGTTCTTTTTCTTCTTCACCCTGTAACTGTCCACCTTGTAATCGGACAGGTCTGTAGAAAATCCTCTTTTCCTGAGTCTGCCGTTCACAAGTCTTGACAGATATGTATATATGACCGCAAACACAGGTATTCCCACTATCATGCCGATAAACCCGAACAGTCCGCCGCCTACCAGCACTGCGAACAGCACCCAGAAGCTTGCAAGTCCCGTGCTGTCTCCCAGAATCTTCGGCCCGATAATATTTCCGTCTATCTGCTGAAGTATCAATATGAATATAACGAAATATATGCACTGATTGGTATCGACCATCAAAAGCAGCAGAGCCGACGGTATGGCGCCTATGAACGGCCCGAAAAACGGGATTATATTGGTTATCCCTATTATACAGCTTATGAGCAACGAATATTCCCATCCGAAAAGCGTCATGCATATGAAGCATATGATGCCCACTATCAGTGAATCTATTATCTTTCCGTTTATGAATCTGCCGAAAGTCTTGTTCGTATATGCAGCTCCTTCAAATATCTCCTTTGCCGTCTTCTCGCTGAAAAACGCCACTATTATCTTCTTGCTCTGAGCAGCAAAGGTATCCTTTATATTCAAGAAATATACGCATATTATGACAGCCGCAAACATGTGAGTCAGCGCCGTGAATATACCCAACAGTCCTTCTGATACCGTAGTGGCTATCGCACTGTATTCAGGCAGCATCGTATCCGTAACGAAAGAAACCGCGTTCTGGGTGAAGTTGTCTATCATACTGCTCAGCATAATATCCGCTTCAGGATAATTCTGCAGCTTCTGATTCAGCCAGTCTGTCAGACTGTTCATGCTGTCCGGAAGTATATTTATTATGGTCACTATACTTTCCACAAGTCCCGGTATTATCATCCACAGTATGCCTGTAATCACGATAAAAAGTGTAATAAGCGCAACAACCGTGCCTATCGCCTTGGAGACAGTCAGAGCTTTGGAAAAATTTCTGCCGTTTCTGTTTATCAGGCTGTACATGCCACGCACCGTAAGATTGTAGACAGGACATAAAAGATATGCCATGACGAGACCGTATATGAAAGGAGCCAGTATCGCCGCACACATTCCTGCAACGCTCTGTAGTGCATCAAATCTGTATAAAGCAAAAAATATTATTATACTGCATATTATTACTGCCAGAGCTAAAAGCCCCCATTTTATATGTCTGTCCTCGAAACTAACTTTCATAACACCACCTCTGATATCTATTTTACAATACTTTATAAGTAAAGTCTTCCTATTTTTCGTTTACTTGTCAAATTTTATTTTTTTCATGTTTTGGGGGTTGAATTTATCGTTATCTTATGTATAATAATTACATATTATAAATTTTTATTCATAAGCGGTGATACATTTGCTACTTGCGAAAATAAGATAAATTCGATTCAGGAGGATAAAAAATGGCTAAAGAAAAAGTTGTTCTCGCCTATTCAGGCGGACTGGATACTTCCGTCATCATGACATGGCTCAAAGAAAACTACAATTACGACGTTATCGCTGTATGCTGCAATGCAGGGCAGAAAGAAGATTTTGAAGCCGTAGAAAAAAAGGCTATCGCCACAGGCGCAGTAAAGGCATATACAGCAGACATCCGTGAAGAGTTCATTACTGATTATATATGGCCTACTCTCAAAGCCGGCGCCATATATGAAGGACAGTATATGCTCGGAACATCCATGGCAAGACCGCTTATGGCAAAAAAGCTCGTCGAGATAGCAGAAAAGGAAGGAGCCTTTTACATTGCTCACGGCTGTACAGGGAAAGGTAATGATCAGGTTCGTTTTGAGACAACTATCAAAGCTCTCAATCCGGCAATAAAAATAATCGCTCCCTGGAGATTCTGGGATTTCAGTTCAAGAGAAGATCTCATAGACTACGCCAAGGCCCACAACATCCCTATCAGCCAGACCACGAAAAAAATATACAGCAGGGACGAGAACATATGGCATATAAGCCATGAAGGCGGCGAGCTGGAAAATCCGTGGAACGAACATCTCAAGACGATACACGTTCTCAGCGTTGCTCCTGAAGATGCGCCCGACGAACCTACATATGTAGACATCGATTTTGAAGCCGGTATACCCGTAGCCGTTGACGGAGAAAAAATGAATCCTGTATCTCTCCTGACTAAGCTCAACGAACTTGGAAGCAAAAACGGAGTAGGTACTATAGACATCATCGAAAACAGACTCGTCGGTATGAAATCACGAGGCGTATATGAGACACCGGGAGGCACTATTCTTTTCGCTGCCCATGCAGGTCTCGAACAGCTTATTTTAGACAGGGACACAACACAGTATAAAAATATAGTTGCTCAGAAATTCGCCCAGCTGGTATATGACGGTCTCTGGTTTACCCCTCTGCGTGAAGCCATAAGCGCTTTCGTAGATGTAACACAGAAAGAAGTTACCGGCACGGTAAAGATGAAGCTGTACAAAGGCAGTGCCACAGCCGTTGCAAAGAAGTCTCCTTATTCCCTCTACAACGAAGAATTTGCCACATTCAGCAAGGACGATGTATACAACCAGAGCGATGCGGAAGGTTTCATAAACCTTTTCTCGCTGCCGCTTAAAATACGCGCTATTCAGAAACAAACAGTCGAAGGAGAAGTTGAAAAACATGAAGCTTTGGAAAGGAAGATTCTCAAAGGCGGCGACTTCATCCGCTGATGAGTTTAACGCCTCCATCGATTTCGATCAGAGGCTTTACAGAGAAGATATACATGGAAGCATAGCACATGCCTCCATGCTGGCAAAACAGGGAATCATAAGTGAAGAAGATGCCCGTCTCATAATAAAAACACTGAATGAGATTCTTGAAGATATAGAAAACGGCAAAGTTGAGTTTACAGTGGAATCTGAGGATATTCATATGAATATCGAGAGCATACTCACAGAAAGGATCGGCGATGCCGGTAAAAAACTCCACACCGCAAGGAGCAGGAACGACCAGATAGCTGTGGATATCAGACTGTATCTGAAAAAAGAAACCGATGCAGTCAACAGCCTGATAGGCGAGCTCCTCGACACCCTCTTCGACCTCACCGAAAAACATACCGACACGGTAATGCCCGGATATACCCACCTGCAGCGCGCGCAGCCTGTAACCTTCGCATATCATCTCCTGGCATATTACCAGATGTTTTCACGCGACAGAGAAAGATTTACAGACTGTCTCAGGAGAATCGACAGACTTCCCCTCGGAAGCGGAGCTTTAGCAGGCACCACATATGATACCGACCGTGATTTTCTTGCAGAAAAGCTTGGATTTTCCGAAGTGCTTCCAAACGGTATGGACGCTGTAGCAGACAGGGATTTTGCCATAGAATTCATAAACTGCTGTGCAGTTGTCATGATGCACCTTTCAAGGTTCTGCGAAGAGCTTATACTGTGGAGCTCCGTGGAATTCAGCTTCATAGAGATAGATGATTCATTCTCTACGGGAAGCAGCATAATGCCGCAGAAAAAGAATCCGGATATGGCTGAACTGATCCGCGGCAAGACCGGAAGAGTCTATGGAGATTTGATGAGTCTGCTGACCATTTGCAAGGGGCTTCCTCTCGCATACAACAAGGATCTCCAGGAGGATAAGATACCTGTTTTCGACGCTGCGGACACAGTAAAGGCATCTCTCGTAATATTCAGAGAGATGATAGCCACCATGGAAGTCAAAAAAGACAATATGGAGCATGCCGCCAAATACGGATACATGAACGCAACCGACGCGGCGGATTATCTGGTATCAAAGGGCATCCCTTTCAGAGACTGTCATGAGATAATCGGTAAAATAGTTCTGTACTGCATCAACAAAGGCATTGCCATCGAAGATATGTCTATGGATGAATTCAAATCCTTTTCTCCTGAATTCGATGAGGATATCTATGAAAAAATAGATATACGAAACTGCATAAAAGCCAAAAAATCGAAAGGCTCCACATCTTTTGACAGTGTGAGAGAACAACTGGAAGCCATAAAGGGAAAAAACAAATAACCTCATAATATAAAACAGCGCGAAGATTCTTTCATGAGTCTCCGCGCTGTTTTCATTTCACTGCATGCACATTTATTATTCTTCTGTTTTATTGTCGATATGTTCTCTGCAGGCCTCTATAGTCCCTTCCATCTTATCGTAAACAGCTCTGCAGAGAAATGAATAGAATTCTTCCTGCTTACTACCTTTGAGACATTCACTTATCATGTTCAGGTATTCTTCCCTGCTTATCGGCATATTCGTCGGAGTAAATCCGTTTTCCATCAGGAAATAATTCATGGCAAACACAGCTATCTCTCCACTGTATTCCTCAAAAGGATATATGTCTATCAGTTTATTGTGCATATACATCGCTTTGAGTATGACATCATTTCCGGCTTTCGGACTGTATACTCTCCTGACAGCATCATCAAGCTTTTCTTCTATATCAAACGAATGCACAGGCACATGATTGAAGGAATACAGCACCGGATTGGATTTTCTGAAATAACCGTCTTTATCCTCAGCAAGTATCCTGTACGCGCTTATCAGGAAATTTTTATCTATATAATTCCCCATCTCGAGACAGTTTTCCGCCACTCTCACAAGGCTACAGAAATTTTCTATGAAAACGTAGTCCTTTACCGGAACATCCTTCTGCAGTTCTCTTTCCAGGATCTTATCTATTTCTATTTTTTCATGATTCGGATTGCGCACTACGAGGGAGCCTTTTATCATATCCAGTTTATTCACTTCCATCACCGCTGACTTCAAAAGCCTGTCCTCTTTAAGAAGCTCCGCAAGTTCTCTCCTCATACTGTAAAGTTTCTCGTGCATAGATCTGCTCCTAATTCTTCAAAAATCCTATCCTTCCCACAGCCCCCGGATACTTGTACATCTCCACTTCACCGAAGTCACCGTCGACCTTCCTCAATGCAGGCATTTTGCTTTTGAGAAAACTGTAGCTTATCGTCGGCATAAATACTATATCGTACTTGTGCTGGAATGTCAGCTGGAGAAAATCAAGGAGCTCATCATCGTTAAATCCTTCTTTTATCCCTACGTCAAGCCTTATATTCAGCCCCTGTCCGACAGCTTTGTTGATGCCGTCTATCACCGGTTGAAGCTCCCTGCCGCCGTTCGACTTTTTATATCTAGTGAAATTGAATGTATTAACTGTTACCGTGACATCCGTCACTCCGTCTGCTTTCAGCTTCTCCGCGTTTACCGCCAGATCCTGACCGTCTGTAACTATTGTTTTTCTTTCCATATCTCTTTTTCTTTCGTGTTTTTTATATCAAATCTTTCATATTTCCATTTGTTTTTTATTTTACTTTAAAATCCTTTAGTAGTCAATGTTGCGTAAAATATGCTATAATATATAGCAGAACGTAAAATACCATCTCAATTTACTGATGTACAAAAAACTGCAGAGCTGTGTTCTTCGGTCATACTCATCTATTTTCTTAAAACCGATGACATCATATTTACTTAACTATTATGCTTCTGCCGCATCAATCATAAAACAACCTCCGTCTGCATATGCAGCCCGGAGGTTTATTCTGCTTTATTCAGTTTTCAGTTAAGCCATCATCGTCTTTATAAGAACGATAACGAATATGATTATAAAAACTATCGTCTCAGCACAGAGCACAAGTTTTATTATCTCACATATCTTCTGCCACCTCTGACCGTATTTCAGTCTTTCTCTCGTATGTTTTGAAATACTTCTCAAAAGCAGTATAAGCAATACTATTCCGCATACAAGCGCCAAAATAATCCATGTCATTTCCGTTTACGACCTTTCAATAATTACCTGCGATTAAAATTCTTTCCGTTTTTACAATAATATCAGAGGTTACATGCTATTTCCAGCTTTTTTGTAAATTATTGCTCATTATATCATCAAATTAACACAAAACCCCGTCGTGAAAGCGTATAGCCAATGACATTCATATCCGCGTGGCTAAATTCTTTCCGTAATTCATCTTATCTTTAATCGAGCTCCTTATATTCAAGCTTAACGTTCTGCTGTTTCAGCTTGATTGCCTTCAGAAACGCTTTTGCCGTATCCATGCATGTCATGACCGATATTCCGCGCTCTATGGCCTTTCGTCTCACAGGGAAACTCTCGTTTTCCTTTCTGTTGGCAACGGTAGGCATATTTATTACAAGTGCGAGTTTTTCATCGCTTTCTTCACTGTGATTGGTTATCCACCTCTGCGCCGTGTCGTAGTCCATCAGCTCCGCCGGAATATCGTGAATTTTTACAAAGTTCTTCGTATCATCGGTAACGTATATTCTGAATCCGCTGTTCACATAGTCTTCAAGTATGTCTGCTGTGTACTGGTTCTGCTCAGATTCCTTTAATGTAACGAAGATATTTCCCTCCACAGGTATATTCATGCCTGCTCCCAAGAAGCCTTTGTAAAGAGCTTTATCGAGATCCTTATCTATACCTAAAACCTCTCCCGTGGATTTCATTTCAGGACCAAGCGCTATATCCATGTCCGTCAGCTTCGCACTTGAGAAAACAGGTACTTTTACCGCATATTCATCGTTCTTTCTGTAAAGCCCTGTCCCATACTCACTGTCCTTGAGCTTGTGTCCGAGCATAGCAGCAACAGCTAGCTTTACCATAGGTACCCTTGTCACCTTGCTCAGAATAGGGACCGTCCTCGACGCTCTCGGATTGACTTCTATGACGTATATCCTGTTCCCGTCATATGCGTACTGTATATTCACAAGACCTACTACGTTGAGTGCGCCGGCTATCCTTTTAGTATAATCTACAAGGATTTTTTCAACATCCTCGGAAAGAGAATAATCAGGATATACCGATATGCTGTCTCCCGAATGTACCCCAGCTCTTTCAACGTGTTCCATTATACCGGGTATAAGTATATCTTCACCGTCAGCTATAGCATCCACTTCTATCTCCTTGCCCTGTATGTACTGGTCTATGAGCACAGGATGCTCGCTGGAGAGTGATACCGCCTCCTTTAGGTATCTTGTAAGCTCGGTATCGTTGTATACTACCTGCATAGCACGCCCGCCTATTACGTATGACGGCCTTACAACGAGGGGATATCCAAGCCTTCTCACAGCTTCAAAGGCTTCCTCCTGAGTAGTCACTGCAAGACCTTCCGGGACAGCTATATCCAAAGACTCTAAAAGCTCGCAAAATTTTTCTCTATCCTCAGCTAGGTCTATATTTTCAAAGGACGTCCCCAGTATATTTATGCTTCTGCTGTTGAGCTTTTCCGCGAGATTGAGGGATGTCTGTCCTCCAAACTGCAGTATTACACCGTAAGGTCTCTCTCTCTTTATAACGTTCATAACGTTGTCTATATGAAGAGATTCAAAATACAGCTTATCGGAGGTATCAAAATCTGTGCTGACAGTTTCGGGATTGTTGTTCATTATTATCGCTTCATATCCTAGATCCTTTATTGCCCATACTCCCTGTACACAGCAGTAGTCAAACTCTATACCCTGCCCTATTCTTATCGGTCCTGACCCTATTACCAGAATCTTTTCTTCCGGACTTCTTACACTTTCATCCTCCTCATCGTAGCATGAATAGTAGTAAGGCGTTGCCGCATCGAATTCACCTCCGCACGTATCTACCATTTTATATACAGGATATATGTCGTTGTATACTCTCATATCTTGAAGAACGTCTCTCGAAATTCCCGACAGTTCTATGATATCGCTGTCTGTAAATCCTCTCGACTCAGCTTCATATACAAGTTCTTTCGCAAGAGGTCCTTTCGCCAGCTGTCTTTCCATATCTATTATGCCTTTTATCTTATTCAGGAACCATCTGTCTATCTTGAGCAGATCGTAAAGCGCTTCAACGTCCATCAAGTCTCTTCTCATAACCTCAGCTATACAGAAGATCCTTTCATCATCACATGCTTTCAGTTTTTCTATAAGTCTGTCATCATCGAGATTGGTCACAAATGGTATATGAAGACCGTCGCACTTTATTTCTATCGACGTCAATGCTTTCAGCAGCGCGCTTTCAAAAGTCCTGCATATAGACATAACCTCTCCTGTAGCTTTCATCTGTGTCCCCAGTTTTCTTGAGGCTGTCCTGAACTTATCAAAAGGCCACTTCGGGAATTTAACTACAACGTAGTCGAGCACCGGCTCAAAACATGCGCTTGTCGTCTGAGTAACGTAATTGGAGAGCTCGTCAAGATTATAACCGAGGGCTATCTTCGCAGCTATTTTCGCTATAGGGTATCCCGCCGCCTTTGACGCAAGTGCTGAGGATCTGCTCACCCTCGGATTTACTTCTATAACTATGTATTCACCGTTATCAGGGTTCAAAGCAAACTGTACGTTGCATCCACCCTCTATCTCAAGGCTTCTTATTATTTTTATAGAAGCATCTCTGAGCATCTGATATTCTTCGTCCCTTAAAGTCTGTGTAGGGGCGACAACTATGCTGTCTCCCGTATGTACGCCTACAGGGTCAAGATTTTCCATACTGCATATTATTATACAGTTATCTCTTCCATCACGGATTACTTCATATTCTATTTCTTTCCAGCCTGCAACGGATTTTTCAAGCAGGATCTGTCCAATCGCGCTGTTTTCCATTCCCTTATAGCAGAGCTGTTCCAGTTCTTCCGTATTTTCGGCTATTCCGCCCCCCGTTCCCCCGAGGGTATATGCAGGCCTTATGATTACAGGAAAGCCTTCCTGCTCAACAAACTCTCTGCATTCCTCTATGGACGTTGCTATGATGCTGCCGGGTATCGGCTCTCCGATTTCCTGCATGAGTTTCTTAAATTCTTCTCTGTCTTCCGCTTTCTTTATGCTCTCTCTGTTGACTCCGAGAAGTTCTGTGCCATACTTTTTCAGTATTCCCTTGATGTCGAGCTCCATGGCCAGATTAAGACCTGTCTGTCCTCCGAATCCTGCCAGAATGCCATCAGGCTTTTCCTTTTCGAGAATCCGCTCCAGAGCTTCCTCTGTAAGCGGCTCCATATATACTTTATCGGCAATACCCTTATCCGTCATAATCGTTGCCGGATTGCTGTTTACGAGTATTGTCTCTATACCTTCCTCGCGTATCGCTTTGCACGCCTGCGTACCTGCATAGTCAAATTCCGCTGCCTGTCCGATAACGATGGGGCCGGAGCCTATTATAAGTATTTTATTGAGATATGTTTTCTTAGGCATTTTCCCCGTCCTCCTTTTTGGCTTTTTTCATCATATTTATAAATTTATCGAACAGATAGGCATTATCGTTTGGTCCCGGGGATGCTTCCGGATGGAACTGCACGGAAAATACAGGTAGGTCTCTGTGTTCCATTCCTTCAACCGTCCCGTCGTTAAGATTCAAATGAGTCACTTCCATACCCTTAAGTATTATGCTTTCATGCTGTACTGCATATCCATGATTCTGCGATGTTATATACGAACGCTTCGTCTCTTTGTCGTAAACTCCGTGGTTTCCTCCTCTGTGTCCGTATTTCAACTTATACGTCTTTCCTCCGAGAGAGATCGCAAGAATCTGATGTCCCATGCATATTCCAAACATCGGTATTTCGCTCAATCTTATCAGTTTCCTGACCTCTTCTATTGCTTCCGTTGCCTCCTCAGGATCCCCCGGTCCGTTTGTGAGGAATATTCCGTCAGGCTTGTCCTTAAGTATTTCTTCCGCTGACGTTCCGTAAGGATATACCGCAAGTTCACAGTTTCTTCTTTGCAGACATTTGAGTATGTTAGCTTTCACTCCAAAATCGAGAACCGCAACCTTAAACGGTTTTCCCTTATTCTCGCCTTCGGTTTCAGCACTGATAACATATTTTTCTTTAACCGAAACCTCTTTCATCCAGTCGCCTCTAAGACTTCCTTCATCGCACAGTTCCTTTGCTTTCGCCAGTGAAATGCCTTCAGTGCTTATAAGGCATTTGATGGTCCCGAATTTTCTTATAAGCTTCGTTATCTTTCTTGTATCTACACCGAAGACTCCGGGGACTTTCTGTTCCCTGAGCCATTCATCCATGGTTTTTACGCTATTGCTGTTAGAAGGCATATCGCAGAGATCCTTGACCACAAGTCCGAAAACATGTATACCGTCGGATTCATCGTCTATATTGCTTATACCGTAGTTGCCTATAAGCGGATAGGTCATATTTATTATCTGACCTTTATAAGAAGGATCCGTCAGTATTTCCTGATATCCCGTCATCGATGTATTGAATACGAGCTCTCCTATCGCTGTGCCCTTTGCTCCGAATCCACGTCCTTTGAATACCGTGCCGTCTTCAAGGTAAACGAGTCCTTCCATTTCATCTATCGTCTTTATCATAATATCATACAATCTCCTTATATATTCAATAAGCGACATCTCTGCCGCTTATAAATAATTATACATTATACCACATTTTTATGCAAGTCTTGCATGTACAATTTCTATATATTTTCCGATTGTTTTTGCTTTTCTTTTTCCGTGTCCACATTCATGAATACGCCTGCACCGGAAGCCAGCAGTTTCCCTGTATCTTTGTTCCGTGATTCGCATATGAGGTGGGTGATGCGTCTGCCGGCAGAAACAGCTTTTACCGTTACAAGCATTACGTCGCCTTCTTTTACCGGACGTATATACTTTACATCAAGGCTCACTGTAGGAGTGAAATTTTTCCCGGCAAGAAATCTTACAAGCACTCCCATAGTCATATCAAAGGCCGTACACATCATCCCGCCGTGCAGATGTCCCGCTCTGTTCACCTGCCACGGCTGTACTCTGAATGCAAAGGTTATGCTCTTATCCTCATATGAACAGCTTACCTTCTCCGCTTTCATAAGTCCGTTGATCAGATCCTTGTATATTCCGCTGTTTTCTTTCATCGTCATATCGACGTAGGCTTCAAGTTTTCTCTGTCCTTCGCTTGTTTCCATGTCTTGCTCCCTGATCTTTTCACTCTATTTATATATCGTATATTATGCGCCCTTCTTTTCTCGCAGGAGGCGCGGGCAGTTCACAATCGGCATATCCGAGAGCCAGTGCTCCGATTCCTGCAAAATTCTCCGGAATCCTCCACTTTTTCATAAGTTCCTTTCCTTCTTCCGTTTCAAACATTTCTCTTTCTCTGTGTATCCATCTTGAAGCCAATCCAATAGAATGAGCTGCCAGCATCATCGTATCGAGCACGCAGCTTCCGTCTTCTACATATGTGTTCCTGTCTTTCGGAGCAAACACCAGTATTACAGTAGGCGCTCCGTAATAAGGATTAGATTCTGTTCCCATTACCGCTGCGTTCATCCTCACGATCTTCTCCATCGTCTCTTTTTCCTGCACAGCCACCATCACCGGGCTCTGCATACCCCTGCCCGACGGTGCGTAAAGCCCTGCTTCAAGCACTGTATCAAGCTCCTGTCTGCTTATCTGCTCGGATTTATATTTTTTTACAGATCTCCTCGTAACTATATTTTCCAGGACTTCATTTCCAATTTTTATATCTGTCATATCATCCTTCTCCTTTCCGCATAAAATTAACTGCACCAACGGCTTTCCGATACTTTCTAAAAATCTATCATACATTATATATATAGGAAAACGAAAATACAAGAGCAATAAACAGTATCATATTGTTTCTCTGCTGGCTCCATGCTGTAATACTGTTGTATGACAATATTAATTTCAGCTTTACAGCACAGGTATTTTCCGTTGAAAAAAATTCTGGAACATATTACATTCAAGCCTTCCATGATATAAATAACTACGGAAACAATACGAATCTGAATACAATTACAACTATGACATAATGAGTACGGAAATAAAGGCAGGTGCAAGTGCTGAAGGCATTATTCCATACACAAGAATAGATACTACCGAATTTACTTATTCATTTATAGACTATGATCAAAACTTCAATGAGCTGACTTTTGAATTTACAGTCCCTGCATTAGAAGATAAATAACAATGAACTCCGTAGCACATATGGAATGAAATAAACTTCCAAATTTTAAATACTCTCGGCTGCCGGACAAACCGGCGGTTTTCGTTTTAGCAAGCCACGGAATATAAAGATACTTTTAACCAAATAATGGAGCAGCAATCTTATATTCAGTAAATGTATATCAAAAAGCCCTCTGAAACGTTGAAATTTCAAAGGGTTTTTATTGAGATTGGCGCGCCATGAGGGACTCGAACCCCCAACCTACTGATTCGTAGTCAGGCACTCTATCCAATTGAGCTAATGGCGCCCGACAAGTCGTTAATACGCATTATACACCAACCGGCAGTACCATGTCAAAGGAAAAAGAGATACCTCTCACCCTTTCATTCGCTCCCTAATAGTTTCCAGCACCCTCTTTTCGATTTTTATATTTTATGCAGGATAAATGTCGATGATCTCCTCCGCTTCCACCGCGGCGGCTATGAGAGCGTCGCAGTCAAGCCTGCTCTCAGAATGCTCTATCCTGTCCAGCTTTGGTTTCGTGACGGGATGTTTCGGCAGAAACACGGTGCAGCAGTCTTCATAGGGCTGTATCGAAGTCTCGTAAGTGCCTATCTCCTGAGCCTTATTCATTATATCAACCTTATCCATCGCTATGAGAGGTCTCATAACAGGCATTGAAACCGACGCATCTGTAACGATAAGAGATTCCGCGGTCTGGCTTGCCACCTGTCCGAGATTCTCTCCTGTTATCAGCACGCCGCAGCCATTGTTTTTCGCTATATGCTGCGCTATCCTCATCATGAATCTTCTCACCAGAATCGTCATCTCTTCCTCCGGACAGTTTTTCACTATCTGCTCCTGCACAGGAAGGAGATTTACGACATGCAGTCTGAATTTACCGCAGTATATCGCTATTATCTCTGCCAGCTCCTCCACTTTTTCCTGTGCCCTCTGGCTCGTATACGGAAACGAATGAAAATGCACGGCTTCTATCATCATGCCTCTTTTGGCCATCATCCATGTCGCGACAGGAGAATCTATGCCTCCCGAAAGCAGCGAAAGACCCTTGCCATTGGTCCCAAGAGGAAGCCCTCCAAAACCCGGAATCTTATCCCGATATATGTATGACTTATCATGTCTGACATCCACAAACAGCAGACAGTCGGGACGATGTACGGCCACTTTTAAAACTTTGCATCCTTTAAGTACTGCCGCACCAATCTGCCTGCTTATATCCGGAGATTTTACCGGAAAATTTTTATCTGCTCTCTTTGCCTCGACCTTAAAAGTCTTTATATTCCTCTCTTCTATCGCCTTGAGCATGTATTCCACTGCCGCCGCTCCGATAGCCTCCATGGTGCTCTCGCATTCAACGGCAGGACTTATGGACGCGACACCGAATACTTTCGATATTTCCTTTATCACTTCTCTTTTGTCATTCGATACATCAGCTTTGACAAAAATAAGCCCTTCCTGACGCTTCACGCTTACTCCGTCGAATTTTCTGAGAAGTTTTTTTATCCTCTCCGCGAGCATCCTTTCAAAGTACGGCTTGTTCATGCCCTTCAAAGCGACTTCACCGCACCTTACGATAAAAATATTCTCCTTGTTTTCCATTTTCTTATTCACTTTTTTCTCCCGGTCATTCTCCTGAAATTTTTAACTGCATCGCACACTTTTTCTATAACTATATCCGCTTCTTCCTCTGAATTGAAACGGCCTATACTGAATCTCAGCGTCCCTTCTAGGTCTTTATCCTTAAGTCCCATTGCCTTCAGCACATGGCTCTGTCCTTTCTTGTTTGAGGAACATGCCGACCCCGTCGATACGAATATTCCATCCCTCTCAAGAGTGTGCAGCAGCACTTCTCCTCTCGTTCCGAGAAAAGAAACATTGAGTATCGAGCCGCAGCATAAGCCTGTCTTTTCTCCAGCTTCTTCCGAACTGTTTATTATTATGTCGTCGATATTACCGCGAAATCCATCCAGCAGACGGCTACGTATACGCTCCATGCGCCGGCTGTCCCTGCCGATATTTTTACAGGACATTTCCGCGGCAAGCCCGAATCCCGCTATTGCCGGTACATTCTCCGTTCCTGAGCGCATACCTTTCTCCTGGCCTCCGCCTTCTATCAATGCGGGGATATTAACACCTTTTTTCACGTAAAGAGCGCCTGCTCCCTTCGGTCCGTGTACCTTATGAGCGCTTACCGATATCATATCGGCATCTTTGGGAAGCGCTGCTTTTGAAAAGCTTTGGACAGCATCGCAGTGAAATAGTCCTGGAGATTTCTTTTCTTTCATTATCTGCTTTATCCGTCCGACAGGCATTACCGTCCCGATTTCGTTATTTACATGCATGATTGTAACGAGAATGGTTTTTTCATCTATGCTGTTTTCAAGCTGCTCTTCGTTGAGACGGCACTTCTCGTCCACATCAATATAATCGACTTCAAATCCTTCAGACTCAAGCCTCCTGCAGCACTCGAGCACGGCAGGATGTTCCACCTTTGTCGTCACTATTTTGCTGCCGTATCTCTTCATCGCTCTCACGGTACCGAATATAGCCATATTATCGGCTTCAGTGCCTCCTGAAGTAAAATACAGACTACCCGCTCCGCTTTCAAACCCCATGGCCTTTTCTATACGTCTTCGGACCTTCTTTATTTCTTTTTCGCTGTCAATTCCAAGCTGATAAAGAGATGACGGATTCCCGAAACAGTCATCCATATATTTCACCATCAGTCTTGTGACTTCGGGATACTGCTTTGTAGTCGCACTGTTATCCAAATATATCATCTGAACTCCCCCTTGCTTGAAAAAGGCGGATTGAAAAATCCGCCTTTCTGATATGCAACACTATTGTCTTTCTTTATTTCGCGTAATCGACAGCTCTCGTCTCTCTTATAACGTTTACCTTTATCTGTCCTGGATATTCAAGTTCCGATTCGATCTTTTTAGAAATGTCTCGAGCCAGTAAAGCTATCGAATCATCCCCGACTTCATCCGGCTTCGCTACAACTCTTATCTCACGACCTGCCTGTATCGCATACGACTTGTCCACACCTTCTGTAGTATTAGCTATTTCTTCAAGCTTCTGCAGTCTCTTGATATACGATTCAAGAGTCTCTCGCCTTGCTCCCGGTCTTGCCGCCGAAAGCGCGTCCGCAGCCGCTATAAGCACAGCTTCAACGGATTTCGGTTCATAATCTCCGTGATGAGCTGCCATGCCGTTTATAACGGCTTCCGACTCCTTATACTTTCTGAGGACTTCTATTCCTATGTCCACATGTGTGCCTTCCCTTTCGTGGTCGAGAGCCTTTCCTATATCGTGAAGAAGCCCTGCTCTCTTCGCCAGTGTGATATCAAGACCTAGTTCACCTGCCATAAGTCCCGAAAGATGCGCTACCTCGATAGAATGCTTAAGAACATTCTGTCCGTAGGAAGTCCTGTATTTCAATCTTCCCAGCAGCTTTACGAGTTCCGGATGCAGATTGTGTATTCCCACTTCAAAGGTTGCCTGTTCGCCTTCTTCCTTTATTATGGCATTGACTTCTCTCTCAGACTTTTCTACCATTTCTTCTATCCTGGCAGGATGTATCCTGCCGTCGACGATGAGCTTTTCAAGCGACAGTCTCGCTATTTCCCTTCTCACCGGGTCGAATCCGGAAAGTATTACAGCTTCCGGCGTATCGTCGATTATAAGATCTATGCCTGTAAGAGTTTCTATCGCTCTTATGTTCCTGCCTTCTCTTCCTATGATTCTGCCTTTCATCTCATCGTTGGGAAGTGGCACCACCGAAACCGTGGATTCAGTCACATGATCCGCTGCACATCTCTGTATCGCGCCTGAAATTATCTCTTTTGCTTTTTTATCAGCCTCTTCCTTTGCTTTGCTTTCTATATCCTTATAAAGTACAGCAGCATCGCTTCTCGCTTCTTTCTCCACCTTCTGCAGTATTATCTCCTTCGCCTGCTCGATGGAGTAGCCTGATATCTTTTCCAGTTCTTCAAGCTGTTTTTTCAGAAGATTATCCATCTCCTGCTTTTTGTGGGTAATGCTCTTTTCTTTATTTGTTATGCTTTCTTCTTTCTTTTCAATATTTTCAAGTTTTCTATCTATGGACTCTTCCTTCTGTATAAGTCTTCTCTCCGATTTCTGGATTTCGTTTCTTCTTTCTCTTATGTCCTTCTCCGCATCGCTCCTCTGTCTGTGAGCTTCTTCTTTCGCTTCAAGCACCATTTCCTTCTTTATGGTCTCTGCTCTATTTTCTGCATCAAGTATAAGATTTTTTGCCTTCTGCTCGGCATTGCCTATAGTTTTTTCTCCTATGGATTTTCTTAATATATATCCAACCAACAACCCTATGATAAGCGTTATCAGTCCTACAATAATCGGTATGACTATGTCACCTGCCATCTATGCTTACCTCCTTTTCCTCGTTTTCAGTTTTCAATCTTCATTTTTTAAGTTTTATTATCAAATCAAAGTTACTTGTAAATACCAAAATATCACTGTAAAAGTAATAATGTTTAATTAAAAGTATACAATAACATTATAGACTTTTTATGCTATGTAGTCAAGAAAATGGGGTGAGGCAATGACAGAGAAATGTAATGTGATAAGACATATGTGACAAAAAAATAAAAAAAGAGAGGAATACTCTGATATAATCATTAAAGCAAAAAAACATATCAAAAGGAGTATCCTCTCATGGCTATTGTAACAGAAGAAATGAAATATCGCCAGCGTTTATGTGAATATGCGATAAAGCATGGAGTAAGCAAAGCGGCAAGAAGATATCATACATACAGACAATTCGTATATAGACAGCTTGAAAAGTATGACGGAAGCGTGAAGAGCCTTGCGCTGAGGTCGAGGAAACCTCAGCGCAGTCCGAGCGCGCATACGGAAGAAGAGTTGAAGCTGATAAAGGATATGCTGCGAAGAAATGGGAGATATGGTCTGGCAGAAGTATATGTGAGATGCCAAAGTAAAGGATATAGGCGAAGCTTTGAAAGCATGTGCAGGCAAATAAGAAAAAAAGGGTACAGAAAAACAGAG
>CAYYMY010000017.1:0-6491 GCA_964473095.1 uncultured Oscillospiraceae bacterium
GGGTTTCACTCCCATACCTGTTAATCTTGCTACCCTCGCCGTGTTTCTTGCAGGAGGGATACTCGGTAAAAAATACGGCACTTTAAGTATTCTCGTATACATTCTCATAGGCGCCGCCGGTCTTCCTGTATTCGCAGGCTTCAGAGGAGGCCCCGGTGATGCGGTAAAGATAGCCGTCGCGGTGCTTCTGACGGAAAGACTCAGACCTTTCATGCATCGTCTTCTTTCAAGTTGAAGAAAAAAACTTTGATATGTTTTTTCAACAAGTCTTCACAATTTCAACCTTAAATTTGCATATTGTACTGTTATTATTTAGTCACAACAAAGGAACAAATGCTTTTGTTGTAAGGCAAATGGATAGTGAGGGCTGCTAAAAGTTAAAACACTTCTTCTTCTCAAATCCCCAAAAAAACACCGGCAGCCCTTCCATTATTATCCGTTTGCCGGGGTTACACCTTCTACAAAATAGTAAATGATGAACAGAGATACAAAAGAAAGACATCCCCCAATGTCTTTCTTTTGTTTTTATATATCTTTTCCCCGCAATACGGATCACCCCAGCGCGGTGTCCAGCACCATCATCATCACGAAGCCGAGAGCAGCTCCCACTGTACCGAGATTTGAATGCTCTCCGCTCTGAGATTCGGGAATGAGTTCTTCCACCACTACATATATCATCGCTCCCGCGGCAAATGAGAGAAAGTACGGTATGACCGGTATAAACTGCTCCGCGAGCATTATAGTGAGCAGAGCGCCGACAGGCTCCACCACTCCGGACAATACACCGTATCCGAACGCTTTTTTCCTCGATGCTCCCGCGCTTCTCAGCGGCATTGATATGATAGCGCCTTCCGGAAAATTCTGAATCGCTATACCGACTGCCAAAGACAGTGCGCCGACAAAGGTTATCGCCGTTCCCGAAAACTGAGATCCGGCAAAGCTCACTCCTACTGCCATGCCCTCCGGCAGGTTGTGCAGCGTCACCGCCAGCACCAGCATCATGGTCTTTGAAAGTCCGCTTCTCATCCCCTCCGGTTTGTCGCTGTGTCTGTGCAGATGAGGTATCACGCTGTCCAGCAGCAGCAGGAATCCGATACCGGCAAGGAATCCCGCAGCTGCGGGGATCCACGGCATTCCTCCATCATCTTCCGCCATATCTATGGATGGAATCAGAAGCGACCATACGGAAGCCGCTATCATCACTCCTGATGCAAATCCAAGCAAAATCTTTTCAAGTTTTACATTCAGCTCTTTTTTCATGAAAAACACCATGAAGGAGCCAAGAACAGTCCCCGAAAACGGGATCAGCAGTATAGCTGCCATTTCCATACCCGTTTCCCCCTTTCATTTATCATCGTTATTGCGAGTTGACATCTTTTTTTACCGTAAGTATACTATATAATACCAGAAATTCAAGGAGTGTAAAAATGAGACTCAGAAAAGAAATCGACGAAATGCAGGAACAAGATATACTTCTTATAGCGAAAATTTCCGACGCCCTGGCGCATCCTGCGAGAATAAAAATATTCCGATATATCATGCAGCAGAACAGAGAACGCACCAGGGTATGTAACAAGGACCTTGTAAACTATTTCGACTATTCTCAGGCGACCATATCGCAGCACGTTAAAAAACTCGCGGACGCTGGTCTTGTACAGGTGAAGAAAAAAGACCGCTTTTCCTATTACTATGTGCATCTCGGGACTCTCAACGACTACTTGATCGCCACTAAAAAGTTCGAAAATATGGAGCTTTAATTCTCTTTCGATCTCGGTCTCGTCTATGACGAGGCCTTTTTCGTAAGCCTCAGCAAAGATTTCTTATTACGGCTGCCGCTGTTCGTCCCGTTCTTCTCTGAGGGCGTCAATGCCCTTGTTTGCCAGCTCATCAGCTCTGTTGTTTTTTTCCGTCACGTAGATAAAATCATCGTAGGAGAATCCGCTTCCGTTCCACTTTATGAAATCGCTGTACAGCTTGTCGAGCTTAGCGCTTCCCTTCCTTATATCAACATGTCCCTTCACTCTGAAAAAGGATATGCGGTGCTTTCCCAGATACGGCAGCAGCGCTTCCCACAAATCTCTGTTTTCAACCGGCTTTTTCGAGGAAGTCTTCCATCCGTTGCGTATCCATTTTTCATACCATTTCTTCCGGAAGCATTCCATCAGATAGCTACTGTCTGAAAACACGTGTATCTCCTGTCCGTCTTTTCTTAAAGCTCTGAAAGCCTCCAGAAGCGCCGTAATCTCCATCCTGTTGTTCGTCGTATTCCTTTCGCTGCCATAGATTTCTCTGACGGCATGTCCGAACTCCAGGACTGCTCCCCAGCCTCCGAGATTTTCATCATTCTGATTGCCGGAGCATCCTCCGTCCGTATATATCCTGAGAACTCTGTCGTTTTTCATATCTCTGCCTTTCTGTACATTCTTATGGCGGCTTATGGCGGAACGCGTCTTCTCTCCCGCTACACATCCATTTCAGCTTTTCTTCACATATGAAACTCCAAATCTGCATACTTCTGCGTTATTATATATTCACACCAAGGGAACAACCCCCTCTCCTAAATAAATGTAAATATAATGACGACGAAAACGATGCAGGCAAAGTCCCGCATCGTTTTTCCGTCAGGACTTTTCTTTATCAGAACTTTTCTCTGTCTGTAAAAACACCATTCTCCAGCGTAAGTATGTATCCGTGTCCGGGGTCAGGTATCCATCTGTAGAAGCTTTCATTCTCTCCTGGATATATGCTTTCAAGGATAGCCGAAATGCTTCCCCCGTGGCATACCACTATCGACATAGCTTCCTTGCCCGAATGTCTCATGGACAGTTCTTTGAGAAAATGTTCCTTCTTCAGCGCTTCAAAGCCTTTGTTTATCCTTTCCACGAATCTCTCTATGCTCTCTCCGTTAGGTGGCGCCATTTTCCCTGTATCATCGCTGACCCAGCTCCTGTAGCTTTCGGATATCTTCAGATCATCGTGGCTTTTCATCTCGTAGTCTCCGAAGTTGATTTCTCTGAGTACATCTATCCTAAAATGATCCTGCTCGCCGTATATTATGGAAAAGGTCTGCTCTGTCCTTTTCAGTCCGGTGGTGTAATAGGACGCATTCTCATCATCCGGATATATCCCCTCTGCTTTGAGCTTTTTCAGTTCTTCTATGCCTTCCGGCGCAAGAGGGATGTCTGCATATCCGTAATACAGTCTGTTCTTATTGCCTTCGGTTATACCGTGTCTTATAAGGCATATCTTTGATTTCATCTCTGTCCTCTTTTTTAATATTTTATTTTTCTCAATGAATATTATAACACATAAATCCAAAGCATAAACCATGTATGTATAATTGTCATTGCTTTTACGATCTGATATAATACCTGTTGCGGAAAGGGTGGAATCATAACATGAAAATACAGATAAAATCAACATTATATATGTTGCTTGCGGCTATCATATGGGGATCCGCCTTCGTTGCACAGCGAACAGGTCTTGATTCCATAGGACCCTTTTACTTCTGCACATTCCGGTCGTTTACAGGCTCCCTCGCACTGTTTATAGTATACATGGTCATAAGAAAGACATCGTCTTTGAAAAATGCAGAAGGCGAAATGTCCGAATATGAAAAAAAACGTGAAAGAAAAACTCTGATTGAGGGCGGACTTGTCTGCGGCACTCTCATATTCTTCGCAATGAATATGCAGCAGGTGGGACTTGTCTCCGTAGACGCGGGGAAAACCGGATTTATCACCGCTCTTTATATAGTCCTCGTACCCGTAATCGACATGTTTTTCAAGCACAGGACAAGCCTGTTCAACTGGATGGGGGTTGCTCTGGGAGTAGCAGGTCTGTATCTGCTGTGCGTAACATCGGAATTCCATATACAAAAAGGTGATCTGATAATACTCACAGGCGCTGTCTTCTGGGCATTTCATATACTGAGCATCAATCACTTCGCTCCGAGAATCAACGCCGTAAAGCTCACAGCGGCGCAGTTTTTTGTGGCAGGTGTAATAAGCTTCATATTCGCGTTTTTCAACGAGATGATTTCCTTCCATGCCGTATACGGAGCCGGCTTTTCCATACTTTATACAGGTATCATGTCTACGGCGATAGCCTTCACTCTGCAGGTCGCAGGGCAGAAGTACGCGAATCCGACCGCCGCCTCCATGGTGCTGAGTACAGAAGCCCTCTGGGCTGTCGTCTTCGGCTTTCTCATACTGGGAGAACGTCTGTCTTCAAGAGAAATGGCGGGCTGCGTGATAATGCTCGCGGCCGTAGTTATATCACAGCTTCCTACTCCGGGAAAGAAAGGACAAAAAAATGAACAGGACACGGAAAACAGGAAAATCGAAGAAAATCTATGATTGCAGCGACACAGACAGAAAATACGATTTTGACGATCTCATCGGAATAATATCGCAGCTTCGCGCGCCCGGAGGCTGTCCGTGGGATATGGAGCAGACCCATGAAAGTCTGAAAAAATGCCTCATCGAAGAATCAGGCGAGGTCATAGACGCCATAGACAAAAATGATGATAAGAATCTGTGTGAAGAGCTGGGAGATCTGCTGCTGCAGGTCGTTATGCATGCGCAGATAGCCTCAGAAGAAGGACGCTTCACCATGGAGGATGTCGTACAGGGAGTATCAGAAAAAATGATACGCCGCCATCCTCATGTATTCGGAGATAAAAAAGTATCGTCCCCCGAGGAAAGCCTGAAGCTGTGGAAGGAAATCAAAAAAGACGAAAAAGAGGGCAGATAACTGAGGTTACCTGCCTTCCGTATCCAGTTTTTCATATCTGCTGAAAAATCCGCGCAGCTTTTCCCATATAAGCGAGCATCCGCCCTTTTTATCTGACGCCATGTTCACAGGCATGATCGGGTCGTGAAGGGATTTTCTCACGAGGCACCATCCTCCGAAATCGAAATTTATCCTGACGCCCTCGTAATTGGGTTCTTCGACTGAAAGTCCTGTCTCGCTCCTTGCGAATTTTTCAAGATCCTCCAGTACATTATCGGCATAATCGGAAAAGCTTTCTCCCTTTATCGGGATCCTTATCTCCTCCTCTTCGAGGGGCTCTTCAAGCGCCGACAGGACACTTTCCAGCCTCTTGCCCTCTTTCCTGAGATTTGCCGCCTTGATTACTATTTTCACAGCAAGGTATGCTCCGTCATCGAGGAAATAATTCTCCTTCAGCGCGGCATGTCCGGACGTCTCTATCGCAAGATGACAGTCGATACCGTTTTCATTCAACTCTTTTGCTTTATTTATGACATTTTTATAGCCTCTCCTGTACCGCAGATGCTTAAGCCCTAGCTCTTTTTCTATGAATTCGGTAAGCTGACGACTGGTGATGCTGTCGGTGACCACCGTGGAAGCCGGATGGTCTTCCGCCACAAGAGCGGCCGCCATTGCCACTATCCCGTTTCTGGCTATTTCCCTGCCTGAAGCGTCCACTGCCGCCGACCTGTCCACATCTGTATCGAAAATCAGTCCGAAATCTGCTCCGTAGGATACCACCTTTTCTGAGATATCCTTCATCGCAGCCTTGTCCTCCGGATTCGGAGCATGATTTGGAAAGTTTCCGTCAGGCTCGAGATACTGACTTCCCGATATGTCCGCTCCGAGGGGCGCTAAGACCTCTTCCGCGAAAAATCCGCCGCATCCGTTTCCCGCGTCAACCACTATCTTCATACCTTCAAGAGGTTTTTCACCGCCTCCCGTTCCCGCTGTTATAAGCTCCCTCAGATGTCCGGAATAAAGAGACATCAGGTCAGTCTTTATCATGTCCGGCTCCCGGTATTCTCCCTCTGCCTCTTCCGCATACCTGAGTATCGTCGATATGTCCCCCTTATCGAGACCTCCTTCTTCAGTGAAAAATTTAAAACCGTTTCTGTTGAACGGAAGATGACTTGCTGTTATCATTATTCCGCCATCCGCCTTTATCTCATCAAACAGCGTCGCCATGAACATCGCGGGAGTCGATGCATATCCGCAGTCATATACCGTCACTGCTGTTTCTGAAAACCCTTTCGCCAGTCCTTCAAGAAGCATTGGTCCGGATATCCTGCAGTCTCTTCCCACAGCTACGGAGATATCTTCTTTTTTTCTTTTTTCCCGCAGCCATCTTGCAAATCCCTCGGCTATATCCGCCGCTTCTTTTTCCGTAAGATTTTTTGCTTCTCCCTCAACTCCGCAGACGGCTACTCCTCTTATGTCGCTTCCGTTCTGTAGCTTCTTATAATCGACCATTCCTGTATCTCCCTCTGCACAAACAATGTATCACGTTTTCTATTTTTATTATAAGCTATCGATACTGTGCTTTAAAGGAATTATTTGTATGGTATCGGCTTATTTTTCGCCGTCTTTTTTGTCTTCCTCTTTTTCTTCGGAGACTTCAGCTTCACCTTCCTCATCAGCTGTTTCTTCCGTGTTTTCTTCTGTTTCTTCCTTATCCTCTTCAGCTGTTTCTTCAGCTTTCTCTTCTTCTTCAGCTT
>CAYYMY010000017.1:6591-22850 GCA_964473095.1 uncultured Oscillospiraceae bacterium
TTCTTCAGCTTCCTCTTTTTCTTCTTTTTCTTCAGCTTTTTCTTCTATCAGATTTATCGAGACTTCTTCCGTTATATTTTTGCTTCCGACAGCTTTACCTCGCTGAAGAGTATCGAGGATTCTGCCGGCAGCATAGAGCAGAACACCCAATGCCGCGTAGTTTACGGAGCTGCTGAGTACATACTGTATAGTATCAGCCCACATATCTCCGAATGTTATTCCGTATGTCTGCATATAATCGCTTATATACAAAGCTGCTTCTATGAACATGTATATGAACATTATTCCCAGAAGCACCGCAGCTATATAAAATATTATCACGGTTTTAGACATTTTATCTCTGCTTGAAAGTTTTTTCTTACCCATTAAATTTACCTCGCTTAATATAAAATTATGAAAAAATATTTCATCTTATTATTATCTTCTAACTTTGTGTGTTTTATGTGTAGGAAATATCTGCATAATGTGTGTTTTGGCAAATATTCCCGAAAATTTAAGTCCTCTCTTGAGCAGTGCGCTCTGAAGCCTCAGTATTTTTTCATATCAATCTCTCCTCCTGTCTCTTATCTTCAATGGTATATAAGCAATAATGAACAATATCATTATGACAAATCCCGCAATCGCCACATCGCTGAAGCCTTCCGCAAGAAGTGTTATCACGAATTTCTCGGATATGGAGCCGGAAGTCACGTCGATTATGTCCCCTCCGCCTATCATCGAAAGACATTTGTATATCAGCGCTGTTATACCGAAAACCACGGCGCACCATATGAATCCCACTTTGCTCCTCCAGAACAGAGCTATAAGAAGCGCACATAAAACAATGCTTACTGCCGCTGTCAGCAGCTTCATTCCGGTCTGAGTAAATATACCCGGCAGTCCTTCATCCTGTCCCTCGGTGAGCTCTGTAGTGTCAAAGTAAGTTTTTTCATTTATACTGTCTGTAAGATCCGCTATCTCCTGCAATATGGCAGTCCTTATGATTTCCTCTTCCTCTGACGTTATGTCCGTCTGCCCCGACGCTCTGAGCTCATCTATCGCCGATGAGAAAGCGTTCATAAGTTCATCACTTCCGATTTCCTCATGCTCCTCTCCGTATATCTCACTTCTTACCGAGGATGATATGTATGAGGAAAAGAACGCGTTCATCGCGTCGGTATCCATCGCAGCCTTTATTACCTCTCCGTACTCGCCTCCCATATTCACCGTATTCTCGCTTATCACTTCATCGGTCAGCTCCTGCACTATCCCTGTTTCTTTTACAGCCTTGCTGACAGAATCCTCGGATACGGCTCTATCTATGGAAAACACTCCCATTGCGGCGCTCCCTGCTACTATGAGAGCAACGGATAAGAGGACAGCCGCGATTATTTTAAGTACCTTCATTTCTTGTCTCCCTGCTCTGTTCCTTTTCTCAATCTCCCATCTACATTACATGCACAGTAACCATTATACACATAACATCCTTTTTAGAAAAGTCCCAAAATATGAAAAGATAAGCTACTGAAGTGAAAATATAAGCTAAAGAGCCGCCTCTGTTTTCATAAAGTTTTCGCTACAGTGAAATTATCTATGAGCCTCGTTTTCCCTATATACACGGCAAGAGCCACAAGGTCTCCTTCCTTCGCTGTAGTCACAGGCATCAGCATCTCTGCGTCCACTATCTCGATATAATCTATGCGTGCAAGCGGCTCAGCGGCTATGATCTTCTTCATCTCATCCTTGAGCTGCTTAACATCGGTCATATTTTCCGAAAGCATGATTTCGGCTCTTTTCATAGCTTCGCGTATCACCGCGGCGGCTTTTCTCTCTTCCGCGTCCAGATAGGAATTCCTGCTGGACTTTGCCAGACCATCCTCATCCCTTACCGTGGGACAGCCGACAATTTCTATGCCATACGACATGTCCCGGCTCATGCGCCTTATGACTGCAAGCTGCTGCGCATCCTTTTCTCCGAAAAATGCTTTATCCGGCGAAGCTATGTTGAACAGCTTGCTGACAACCGTGCATACTCCCTGAAAATGCTCCGGACGGCTTTTGCCGCACAGCTGCTTCGTCATATCCGATTTAAGCTCAACATATGTCGAAAATCCCTCCGGATACATTTCCTTTACCTTCGGATGAAATACGAGGCTGCAGCCGTTCTGCTCAAGTATCTTACAATCCCTCTCAAAATCCCTCGGATAGCTTTCAATGTCTTCACCTTCGGAAAACTGAGTGGGATTCACAAATACCGACGCTATCACTTTATCAGAGGTGTCCGCCGCCGCTCTTACCAGAGACGCATGTCCGTCGTGCAAAGCTCCCATGGTGGGAACAAGTCCCACGCTAAGACCTTCTTTTTTCCATCGGGCAACTTCTCTTCTCACCTGCTCCGCAGTCTCTGCAACTATCATCATATTTCCTCTCTCAATCTGTCTATAATCTCATCATCTATCTTGAAACAGTGCTCTTCCGCAGGAAAAGCCCCGGACTTCACTTCTCTGTCGTAATCTTCAAAAGCTTTGACCATGATATCGCCTACCCCGGCAAAATGTTTCACAAACTTAGGCACATAATCGCTGAACAGTCCGAGCATATCCTGCCATACCAGCACCTGACCGTCGCATCCGTCTCCTGCTCCGATTCCTATGGTCGGTATTATGAGTTTTTCACTTATGAGCCCGGCGAGCTTTGCCGGTACACATTCCAGCACTACCGCAAAGGCGCCCGCTTCCTGCACATCGAGAGCGTCCTGTAGTATCTGACGCGCCTTGTCCTCACTCTTGCCCTGCACTTTAAAGCCTCCGAACGCATTCACAGACTGAGGGGTCATCCCTATGTGGGCAACCACCGGTATTCCCGCATCCGTTATCGCCTTTATCTGCTCTTTCACTGCCGCGCCGCCCTCAAGCTTCACGGCGTTGCTTCCTGTTTCCTTGATAAGCCTGCCCGCGTTGGCGACAGCATCGTATACCGATGTCTGATATGACATGAACGGCATGTCTATTACGACAAATATATCTTCACATCCTCTTACTACCGCCGCGCCGTGATGTATCATATCCTCCATGCTCACTGCCAGAGTGTCTTTGTATCCGAGCATGGTATTGCCCAGTGAATCTCCCACAAGTATCGTGTTTATCCCTGACTTTTCCATGAGCTTCGCCGTCGAATAATCATAACAGGTCAGCATGGATATCTTCTCTCCCTTTTCCTTCATCTTCACTAAGCTTGCAACGGTATTTTTCATATTTCTCTTCCTTTCTCGCTCACAAGAATCCTTCTCATATCGGTGTAATCTCTGTCCAGATGTCTGCTCTGCGCCATTTTCACGAGCCTTTTGCTCAGCAGCCTGTAGATTTCCCTCTCGTCCCCTTCAACAGCATCCAGATGTCTGTTCACTGTTGCTGTATCGTTTCTCTCGACAGGACCTGTCAGACTTTCTTCAGGGCCTTTGCATGCCGCATGCTCCATATTGCCTGTGAGTATAGGAGCCAGCGCCTTTACGGCGTCGTTTTTCTCAAAGCCGCACTTTTCCAGCAGTCCTATGCTCATGTCGACCAGCCCGCATACCAGATTGCTCGCCGCAACGGCTCCCAGATGATAGAGACATTTGCTTTCCGAGCTTATTCTTCTCACCGGGTTGCCCTTTGATTCAAGCATGCCTGTAAGTTTCAGGATATCAAGCTTTTTGCCTTCGCTGTCCGTTTCATCGATCAGCAGCGGATTTTCACTGTGTTCCTCAAGCGTAAAAAAAACACCCGGAAGTTCACTGTAAGCGCTGTATTTATCGCTTACGGCAAACAGCGGATGAATCGAATATCCAAAAGCTCCCGTTCTTCCTATGCCGTCAAAGGCTTCCGCGGAAGACAGCGAGCCGCTGCAGTGACATATTGACTTTCCTTTTACATTCATACGCGAAATATCGCGCCATACATTGCTTATTTTTCCGTCAGGAACAGTTATGAACAGCATATCACACTCACCGACCAGTTCTTCCATATCATCATAAGGCTCAGAGCCTGTAAATTTTGCCGCATTCCGCGACGAATCCCGGTGAAGGCTGTAATAACCCTTTAAAATCATCCGGTCCCCATGTTTCTCCTTCCGCGCTGCCTGCCCCGCGTCGATTGCGGTGACGCGCGCATCGCCGGCAAAATATCTGCCGAGAGTACATCCGACCTTTCCTGCTCCTATAAATCCTATATTCAGTTCCATCACTCCTCCTTCTGATTTCCGCCTGCAGCGGACAGCTCAAAAAGGTGATGTGATACTCCCTTCGTCTCGTTCCATTCAGGATAAAAGCTATAAGGAAAATGAATATCGTCTCGTTGACCTACGATACTGTCAGGTATAGTTTCCGCTGAAATCAACACTGCGCTGAATACTATCCATCCCGCACTATAATATCATACACCGCGCCACCTTTCAATCACTTTGAGCAATTTATCCCCTTGTAGTTGCTTCATCCTGTACTGTATCAGCTTCTGTTCTGCTGTTCAACCAGCTTATCCGCTCCGTATTTTCTCCTCAGAGCAGGTTTTTCTATCTTTCCTGTCGCATTTCTCGGTACACCGGCGAAGATTATCTTCTTCGGTCTCTTATATCTCGGAAGCTCCTTGCAGTATTCGTTTATCTCTTCTTCGCTGCATTCCATACCTTCCTTTACGGATATTATAGCTCCCGCTATCTCCCCGAGTCGCTTGTCCGGAAGTCCTATCACGGCTACATCTTTGACTTTATCGTATGCGCTCAGGAAATTTTCTATCTGCACCGGATATATGTTTTCTCCTCCGCTGACTATCACATCTTTTTTCCTGTCTACAAGAAATATGAAGCCGTCTTCGTCCTGCATCGCCATATCCCCGGTATACAGCCATCCGTCTCTGAGAGCCTTAGCGGTAGCTTCGGGATCGTTGTAATAGCAGGTCATCACTCCGGGACCCTTTACGCAGAGTTCTCCCACATCTCCCTGTTTCACTTCATTGCCATTTTCATCCACAATCTTGCATTTCCAGCGATATCCGGGTATTCCTATAGCTCCAACTTTATGTATATTTTCCATTCCCAGATGTACGCATCCCGGTCCCGTTGATTCCGAAAGTCCGTAATTCGTATCGTACATATGGTCAGGGAAATATTCCTTCCAGTGCACTATCAGCGAATGAGGCACAGGCTGCGCACCTATGTGCATCAGCCTCCACTGGTCGAGATGATAGTCTTCAAGTTTTATATCGCCTCTGTCAAGGCTCTCCAGAATATCCTGCGCCCACGGCACCAGCAGCCATACTATCGTGCATCCTTCCTTGGAAACCGCGTCCAGGACTATCTCCGGAGTCGTACCTTTAAGCAGCACCGCTCTGCTGCCCGCGCACAGACTTCCCATCCAGTGGAATTTTGCTCCTGTATGATAAAGGGGCGGTATGCACAGGAAAACATCGTCTCTTGTTATCTGATGATGCTTCTGCTCCATCTGCGCCGCCTGGAGAAGACTTTCGTGATCGTGGAGTATGGCTTTGGGAAATCCCGTCGTTCCGGAGGAAAAGTATATCGCGGCATCATCTTCATCCTCCAGTCTTACAAGAGGCGGCTGACTTGAACAGTCCGCCACCAGCTCTCTGTAGCTTTCCGCAAATGTGGGACACCCGTCTCCCACGTATATGAGAAGACGTCCCTTTGCGAAATCTTCCTCGATGGACTCTATCCTTCCTATAAACTCGGGACCGAACAGAAATACATCGACTTCCGCCAGATCCGCGCAGTATTTTATTTCCTCGGCAGAAAATCTAAAATTAAAAGGAACAGCTATCGCTCCCGCCTTCAGTATTCCGAAATATATTGGAAGCCATTCAAGGCAGTTGAACATAAGTATGGCGACTTTATCACCTTTGTTCACGCCTCTGCTCATGAGCATGTTGGCAACTCTGTTTGCTTTTTCATCGAAAACTCCCCAGGTTATCTCCCTCCTGTAGGGAATCGGTGACGTCTGCTGTACAAGATCATATTCCTTCCAGGTCGTCTTCCTCGGGTCTTTTATCATGGGGTTCAGCTCTACAAGCGCCACCTCGTCGCCGTATAATTTATGATTTCTCTCAAGTAAGTCTGTTACAGGCATTTTCCTGCATCCTTTCATCGCACAGAGAATTAAGCTTACACCCGGGTGCAAGCTTAATTTAACGTATCACATATTTAACGTAAAGTCAATTAAACTGTCTCAAATTAAAGAGCTCCCTTTTTCCTGTTTGCAGGCACAGCCTTGCTTGCGATGAAACATAAAACTATGGTTACAGCCATATCCGGAAGGGTGTTGCCCACCGGTATATCCACAGTCATGAGAATGCGGTACACTATGAATCCTATAAGCCATATTACGAGATTTACGGCATTGAACGCTCTGCCGCTGCTGTCCTTTTTCAAAATGAAGAAATCAGCTATCTGCACCGCTATCATCGGAGCGAATACCGAGCCTATGAGATACAGAAAATCCGTTATATTGTCCATAGGGTATATCATCGCGGCGGCCGTTCCTATTACCGTGACCGCTACCGCAACGTATTTGCCTTTGAGTCTCGGCAATATGGATTCGCTGGATATACCCGCTGAATAAGCGTCAAGGAACGTAGTGGTGACCGTTGAAAATACTATTATTACAAGTCCTGCAATTCCAAGTCCCGCCTTGAACATTATCTGAGCTATATCGTATTCTCCCGTGTAAATTGCCGCTCCCATACCTATCACGTACATCCAGCAGCTGACCGCACCGTACACGATAACGCTCACAAAGGTGGCTTTTACCGGCTCTCTGGCTTCTCTCGTGTAATCGCTTATGAGAGGCAGCCAGGAAAGCGGCATTGCAGCCGAAAGCTCCACCGCGGCTCCGAAAGACATACTATCATCGGACATTCCCGCCGCGACACTGCCGTCCATAAATATCACTTTACATAAGACCAGCGTCAGAATGAACAGAGCAGCCATAGCGACCGTATTTATCTTTCCCAGATTTGTCACTCCTACGAGTATCCATACTATTATCAGCGCTCCGATTATCAGGCACCACATCCACATGCCAGTGCCTGCCGCACCGTCAGCAGCCAGCGCTCCGTCGTATATCATTATCGACGTCCATCCCACAAGCTGCAGCACGTTGAGAAACGAGAACAGCATTCCTCCCCTGCTGCCAAAACTCATTTTTACGGTTTCCATGGCGCTCTTTCTGACTTTGCCGCCTATTATACCGGCACAAAAAAGCATAGTGCAGCCTATGATATGTCCTGTTATTATCGCTGTTATTCCCTCTGCGAATCCCAAAGGAGCAAAGTATGTCCCCGTGAGTATTTCAGCCAGCGATACCGCCGCCCCAAACCATATAAGTCCGTTTTCAAACAGCGATGTCCTTTTTTCAGCGCTCTCTTTCATCTATTTCTTGTCTTCTTTTCCCTTCGGCATATCCGTAAATCCACTTCTTATATCAAACGCGTGGTCCAGAGGTCCGCTGCCCTTTCCCAGATCCAGCATCGCCGCTAAAGCTCCCGATATATATTTCTTTGCTCTTCTCACAGCCCCCTGCAGCTCGTATCCCTTTGCGAGATTTGATGCTATGGCGCTGGAAAGAGTGCAGCCTGTACCGTGAGTATTACCGTTATCTATTTTTTCTCCGTATATCCATGTGAAGCTGCCGCCTGCAAACAGCAGGTCGTTTGCCACGCTTACGCTGTGACCTCCTTTACACAGCACGGCGCACTTATATCTGCTCCCTATTTCCTCCGCAGCTTTCATCATATCCTCTTCCCTTTCGATTTTCATCCCTGTCAGCACTTCTGCCTCCGGAATATTCGGCGTTAGCAGATCCGCCGCCGGCAGAAGATAATTTTTAAGCGTGTCTATGGCGTCATCATTTAGAAGCTTGGAGCCGCTGGTCGAGATCATCACCGGGTCCACCACTACATTCACCGCCTCGTATTCATCAAGCTTTTCCGCTATCTTTACGATGAGCTCCTTTGAAGATACCATGCCTATTTTCACTGCATCCGGATATATATCCGTGAATATATCATCGAGCTGCTCTCCAAGAAACTCCGGACTTGATTCCATTATCCCTGTAACTCCCGTGGTATTCTGAGCCGTCAGAGCCGTTATTGCGCTCATAGCATATACTCCATTGGCGAGCATCGTCTTGATATCCGCCTGTATTCCTGCGCCGCCGCTGGAATCGCTTCCCGCGATAGTCAATGCTGTTTTCATACTTCCTCTCCTTTTCATAACGCTTATTTATTATTTCCCTATATCTTCCCATACGCGCCCGAATTCTCTCAGATCGTACATGATACAGTCCGCTTCTCTTTTCATATCTTCCCAGTCCTGTGCACTCGATTCGTCATATATACCGACGGTTTTGAAGCCTGCTCCTGCGGCTGTCCTCACCGCGTAAAGCCCGTCTTCAAATACATATGTATATCTTTTTTCCGTTCCCATGTATCCGGCAGCGGCGTTGAATATATCCGGCTCAAATTTGCTCGCTCCGATTTCTGAGCATGTGAATATCCTATCAAAATATTTCATTATGCCGAGTCTTTCAAAGGCGCTCACTATATGCTCCCTGTGACTCGTCGTCGCGACTACGACAGGTATCCCCGCGCCGCGTATGGTTTCAAGCATTTTTTCCGCTCCCGGACGGCATGGAGCCTCATATCTGTAAAAATCACTTACCGTATCCAGTATACCCTGACGCACCGCCTCTTTGTCGAGATCAAGCTCGTATTCATCTATCAGATATTCCGCGCTTTCCTCCACAGTCATGGGGAACAGCCTTCTGTTCAGATTTTCCTCCGCAGTTTTTTCCAGTCTGCTCAGATATCTGCTTCCCGCTTCATCCCATATCTTCATGGAATCGAGAAGCGTGCCGTCCACATCAAATACAGCTCCCTTTATCATCGTTTTCTCCCGTATACCGTTTCCTCCACTATCTGCCTCAGATTAGAAGCGGCCTTCCGTGTATCACCCTTGCCGAACACGGCGCTTATTGCGGCTATTCCGCAGATCCCGCTTCCCGAAAGCTCCCGTACGTTTTCCGCGTTTACTCCTCCTATGGCTATCACCGGTATGCTCACCGATGAGCATATGGCTTTCAGCGTGTCATAGCTTATCTTCACCGCATCAGCTTTTGAGCCTGTCGAAAAAACCGATCCTGCACCTATGTAGTCTGCTCCGTTTTTTTCCGCTTCCAGAGCCTGCTCCACGGTTCTAGCAGATACTCCTATTATCCTGTCTTCCCCCAGTATCTTTCTCGCTTCCTCAAGAGCCATGTCTCCCTGCCCCAAATGCACTCCGTCCGCACCGGAGACGGCGGCAATTCTCACATCGTCGTTTATCACAAGGGGAACTTCATACCTGCCGCACAAGGTTTTTATTTCTAGGGCTTCTTTAAGGAATTCTCCGTGCTCCATTTCCTTTTCACGAAGCTGTATGAATGTAACGCCTCCTTTGACAGCCTCTTCCACCTGCCGGCAGAGGGTATCCTCTCCGAGCCAGCGTCTGTCCGTCACCGCATACAGCAGAAGTTTTTTCTTATCGAGCCCTTTCATGCTTCTCTCCTTTCACACCCACGCAATATAATTCATACTTATTCTGTGCGCAGCGCCGTTACAGGATCGCTCCTGGCTGCTTTTCTCGAAGGGATAATACCTCCTATGAGGGTCAGCACCACGCTCAGCAGTATCAGAACTACTGCAGGCACGAAAGGCAGATACGCGTTCACATCATCTGCACCCGCTATATAATGGATAAGCGCGTTGCCCGGTATCAGCAGCAACAGGGTTATGAGTATCCCTATGAGCCCCGCGCACAGACCTATTATGAAAGTCTCCGCATTGAACACCTGAGAAATATTGTGCTTTGAGGCTCCTATGGCTCGCAGTATGCCTATTTCCTTCTTTCTTTCGAGCACGCTTATATACGTGATAACTCCTATCATTATCGATGAAACAACAAGGGATATTGCCACAAAAGCTATCAGCACATAGCTTATGGTATCTATGATATCGGTCACCGATGACATCAGCGAGCCTACAACGTCGGTATAGGTTATAACCTGCTCATCTCTGCCTTCGTCTTCCATTTTCTTGTTGTAGTCATCCAGTATGCTGACTACATGTTCCTTGCTTTCAAAATCTACAGGGTATATGTCTATAGCCGACGGATCGTCGAAGTCGATGTATCCCAGTGCTGCCATATTGCTGTCGTATGAATTGCTCTGCCCCGAACTCATAGACATCATCAGGGATACAAATTCTTCTCCCGTCATATTCATCTGAAAAGCTTCGGCAAGGGCTTCAGGATCTACGCTAATCGCGTCTCCCATACCTGACATGGCGGAGGCCATCTGACTTTCTATCGTCCTTTCCACAGCGTTTCCGTAGGAAGACATCACGCTCTGCATATATTCCTGAGCGGCTCCCTGAAGCTGTTCTTCCATGCTGTCCACATCTATAGCCTCGTAAATACCCTGAGACAGGATTTCTTCCCCTCCGCCGTTATTCATGTAATTTTCAAATGTCGCACCGGGATTTTGTGCGGTATATTCAGCATATCCTACTGCAAGGTCATCTGCTATGCTGTTCAGCTTGTCGAGAGATATCAGCTTGTCAATAGATATCAGTTTGTCGAGAGATATCTGTATATCCACCGAATCTCCTATGTTGTCAAAGGCTCCGTCAAGTCCTGCTCCGAAAAGCGCGCTCTCGTCAAAGCTGAATGCCTGCCGCAGCTTATTTTCATCTATCGTGAACAGGGAGCTCATATCGAGCTCTCCTGACTGATTTTCCTCGCCGAAGGGCCTGCCTGTAAACACATTCACATCAGGATCGTCGAGCTGCTGTCTGACTATATCGCTCTTTTCCGCCTGCTGAGCCATATATTCCGTCATTGCGGGAGTATATCCGATACCTGAAGAAAGCACGAAACCGTTGCCGTCCTCAGATGGCTGTACTACTCCTACCACCTTGATATCTTCTCCGTTTTTCACAAGCTCGCGCATATATTCTTCATCATCTGATTTGTCAGTCCAGACATCGTAGGAGCTGTCGTACTGATAACAGTCTGCATTGTTGACGAGCTTGAACGATACACCCAGCAGATCTTCATAGGAATAGCTGCCCATATTGTCGGGAGTGAGCACGTTTTCTTCATCTATGAACTGCTGTATCATGTTATCAAGCTCTTCCTGATCCCGCAGCCCCATAGAATACAGCATGAAGTCGCTGATACCGCCGCTGGAAGTCAATACTACCACACACTCATCATATGCCTCCGGCCATCTTCCCGCTTTCACATCGTACTGACCCTCATAGAGCTGCTTGTTTTCCGGCATTTCATAGAATATGTCGGTGCTCATCATACCGGACATCATGGAATTTGAGGCTGTCGACGAGCCCAGTCCGAGAGCTTCAAATGAAGAGTCCGGATGCACCTGATGTACATCGTCGCCGTCAAGTCTGTATATCTGCGGCGTTGCGCTGTATGAATATTCGATGGCATTAGTGTATTTCTTTATATCGCTCTCTCCGCTCTCGATATAGGATTTAAGCGATTTCAGATCGTTGGAATTCACCGTCGAGAACATATCGGTCATCATCTGTACAACGCTTACATCACCTTTGTTTTCTTCCGAATCCGATACGCCCGAAGCTTCCGAGCTCATAATCGAACTCAGGTCAAGCCCTGAGCTCTGTATCTGCAGCGGATATTCCGCAAGGGTATCCGTCTCCAGAGAGCTGATATACGCGTTGACTCCGTTGGAAAGCGACAGTATCAGAGCAATCCCTATTATTCCTATGGAGCCTGCAAAGGATGTGAGCAGAGTTCTCGCTTTCTTCGTCCTCAGGTTATTGAAGCTCAGAGAAAGCGCCGTCAGAAAAGACATTGAGGATTTCCCCATATTTCTGTGTTCAGGCTCCGCAAGCTCCGCGTCATCCACGATAAACGCATCGCTGTCCGATGTTATCTTTCCGTCCTTCAGCCTTACTATACGCGTAGCATATGCATCTGCAAGCTCCGGATTGTGTGTTACCATCACCACGAGACGATCCTTTGCCACTTCTCTGAGCAGCTCCATCACCTGCACGCTCGTTTCACTGTCGAGAGCCCCCGTCGGCTCATCCGCCAGCAGTATGTCCGGGTCGTTTACAAGAGCCCTGGCTATAGCCACTCTCTGCATCTGGCCTCCGGAAAGCTGATTGGGGCGCTTGTGAATCTGATCTCCAAGTCCCACTTCTTCGAGAGCCTTTCGTGCTCTGAGCACGCGTTCTTCCTTGTCTACTCCGGAAATTGTCAGAGCCAGCTCTACATTGGACAGTATGGTCTGATGAGGTATCAGATTGTAGCTCTGAAATACGAATCCTATCGTATGGTTTCTATATGAGTCCCAGTCACGATCCTTATATTTTTTAGTTGAGATGCCGTTTATTATCAGTTCACCGCTGTCGTAGCGGTCAAGTCCTCCTATAATATTGAGAAGTGTGGTCTTTCCCGAGCCGCTCGGTCCGAGAACGGCTACGAATTCACTGTCCCTCAAATTGAGACTGACACCGTCCAGCGCTTTCTGTACCAGACTTCCCGTCCTGTACTCCTTGTGTATATCCTTTATCTGAAGCATATCATTTCTATCCTTTCACTCCCGAGCGCTACAGCTCATATAAATACATGTTTATATTATTTCATCTCTGCTTTTGCTGAGCAATCATGCGAGCACCGAATATCTCTTTTCCTTTTCTTCGTCCTTATGTATCCTTTCTCTCATTTTCCTGAATACAGGAGAGTGGAAGTAACATTCTTCCGTCACTTCAAGCATCTTCTTAAACTCCCATCCCGATACGGAGACCGCCACCTGATTTTCATCCACGAAATTTCTCTGAGCTATATCTGTTCCTGTAATCACAGCCCGCGGCTTTTCTTTTTTCATTTCCGCAAACGGTATCCTAAGCATCGACGCGCATCCGGACACCGTACCGGCTATAGCCGTATCATATTCGGCTCTTTCGTATCCATGGAGCACCAGCACTCCCGAAAGCTGGTCCGGATTGACGAACATTACCACAATATCAGCCTTGATACCTTCTCTGTAGGGCTCGAACTTTATGGCATCAAATCCATCCATGACATCCTTCGGCAGCATATCGAACATGGCTTCCGCAGTTTCAGGGCAGCACTTGAACTTTTCTCCCGGCGGGGTCCACATCTGGTCAGAGCCATGAGAAAGAAAAACTCCGAATCCTCCCGGTATTGAAGGCATCTCATCATCAAGACCGCTGTTATGAAGAAAACCGCCGCAGCTACAGGAATCTTTTTTGAGCACCAGCTTTTTTCCATCCATAACTTTCTTCAGCGCCTTATAAACGCAACCGAATATGTCGTCCGTTTTTTCCTCTGACGAGTTCACCCTCGTAACAGCTATGACTCTGTTTTCCAGTCCCAGTTCTTTTACAAATTCCGAATAGCTCATTTTTTTCTCCTTGCCTCATAATTCCTTAATTCACTAAAACCGCCGGCAATCACATACCGGCGGCTATGTCCTCTGTGTAGCGTATATCAGTCGTATACGGATTCCCTTGTATAGCTTATTATTTCACCTGTTGCCGCGTCTATTTCAAAATCGTACTCCATATGGTTATGGATTATCTCCACTTCGTACATGTATCTTCCGTCATCCATTTCCGCAGAGGCTTTCGTTATGTGTGATGTCGAAGCTCCATCTACCTGCGCCAGCGCTATCTCTTTAGCTTTATCTACTCCTATATCGCTGCTCTGGGAAGACTGAGACGTATTCTGTCCGCTCTGTGCATTTACACTATTCTCTCCGTTATTGATGCTTTCCATCTCTCTGCTTACCACATCACCGTTCCTGGCAAGTATAGTGAAATCATATATCGTACCGTCATGTACTATCTGCACATCATATATCATCCTGCCGTCATCGAATTCTTTTATGACCAATGCACTGCCATCATCCGAAGCTCCCTGCACCTGTCCGTAAGCTACTTCTCTCGCCTCCGCTTCGCTTATTTCTCCGATAACTCCCATAAACCAGCAGACTATTAGCACTATAACTACGACCGCAGCTGCTGCAGCTGCTGCTATAATTCCCTTTTTGCGTCCTTTGCCGCTGCGCTTTTCCTCAGTCTCCCTGCTTTCATTTTCCGCATTCTCAACGTTCATGTTTTCCATGTTCTTATTTTCGGTATTTTTGTTTTCCATTATATCTCCCTCCTCAAATATGTTTCTTAATTTACCAAGATAATATACTATCGAAATTAAACGTCCATTATTTGAAAATTAAAGTGAGATTAAAATAGTCTACATAACATTAAACTGTATATTTTCCGTATAATATTTTACTACTGTCCGCTCTTGTCTTCAACAGTTCCTTCCGGTATATCCTCTTTTTGGAAAAACTCTTTGAAATTTACATTGGAAACCGATGCGTCGGCAAGGTTGGCACAGGTGTTTCCTATCCTCTCGAAGCTCTGGAGTATGTCGGTAAAATCACTTGTCATATCAGCCTCACAGCTTCCTTCATTCACGCGTTTCACGTGATTTTTCCTCATATTTATCGTAAGCTCCAGCACAGCTTCCTTTCTGTCAAATATATTCCTTGCCTTTTCTTCATCTCCTGTCCTTATCACGTCCATAACCTCTCTGAACATCTTTTCTATCGTCTTAAGACTTCCGCAAAGGTCTTTTATCGCTTCATCCGAAAATTTCTTTTTGCTTTCTATTATATTCTTCAGAGATCCGTTCGCTTCGAGACACAGAGCTTCTGTTCTTTCCACATCGCCGAGAATATACATCATCCCTGCTGCCTGAGAAGCCTGCTCCTCCGTCAATCCTCCCGATGAAAACATATTGGCAAGATAATCCATTATCTGCTTGTAAAGAGCCTTTATATTCTCTCCGTCCTCGTTTATCTTTCTTATCTGCCTTATATCCTGTCTTCTTACAGCATGATTTATCTTGCCCATGAGACGCGCCACCGTATCGCTGCAGTGCATTATCTCTCTTGCCACCATCTCTATGGCTATGACAGGCTGTCCTATCATCTTGTCGTCGAGGAAGAGAGGCACCCCCTTCTGTATCTTCTCCGTGCTTACTTCCGGAAGAATTCTCGTAACTATCTTTACCATGAGCCATATCAGCGGAAGCCATATCAGCGTCATCGTAATATTGAACAGTGAATGGGCGTTGGCTATCTGCCTTGAAATAACTTCAACCTCCGCTCCTTTCGGCGATATATACTGAATAAACGCCGCATAAGGTTTGATGAACCATATGAACAGAAATGCCCCTGAAACATTGAAGGTGCAGTGCGCCAGCGCCGTCCTCTTCGCTGCCCTGCTCTGTCCTATGGAAGCCATCAGTGCGGTTATCGTAGTACCTATATTGTCTCCGAAAAGTATAGGCAGAGCTCCCTGAAGTCCCATAATACTCGTAACTCCGTCCGGCCCTGCCTGAGACGCGAAATTCTGAAGCACCGCAATAGTGGCGCTGCTGCTCTGCACCACAAGCGTCATGAGCGTTCCGACCGCTACGCCGAGCACCGGTATGCCCGACACCTTCTCTATCAGAGAGATAAACAGAGGGCTTTCGGCAAGAGGCTCCATCACCGAGCCCATTATCTCTATACCTTCAAACAGAAGTCCGAAAGCGAATATGGTGAAGCCTATATTTTTTATCTGCTGAGACTTTACAACGAAAGAAACAACAAAACCTGCGAATATTATAACGAATATGTAATCGCTTATATCGAAAGCTATCAGCTGAGCCGTCATCGTAGTGCCTATGTTCGCGCCCAGCACTACCGAAATTCCCTGTTTGAGAGACATGAGACCCGCACTCACAAAGCCTATGGCCATTACAGTCGTTGCGCTGCTGCTCTGAAGCACCGCTGTCGCAATAGTACCTGCCAGCACTCCCATTACAGGATTTTTTGTCAGTATACCGAGTATCCTTCTCATCTTATCTCCGGCGGCTTTCTGAAGATACTCACTCATCATATTCATGCCGTATATGAATATGGAAAGGCCTCCGAGCAATCCGAATGCAATCTGAAATCCTTCGTTCATTTTTTCCTACTTCTCCTTCATCTCAGCATGCTTCTTATATTATAATCGCATTCCGCTAAGTTGCATATTCCCGCAATGTTAATTTTCTGTTAATTTTCATTTCCGCTACAAAAAACCACGAGATCGCACCTCGTGGTTTTTGTTTGAAAAAATGTCTTTTATAGC
>CAYYMY010000018.1:0-22673 GCA_964473095.1 uncultured Oscillospiraceae bacterium
CGATATTGATATGCGGCTTATTTCTTTCGAATTTCTGCTTTGCCATTTTCATTTCTCCTTTCGATTAAATCTGTAATTATTTATTTATGGAATCGATCAAATTATCCGGCAGTTTCTCAAAATGATCAAACTGCATTACATATACGCCTCTGCCCTGGGTTCTCGAACGCAGATCCGTAGCATATCCGAACATTTCGGAAAGAGGTACATATCCTCTTACTGCAACAGCTCCGTTGTTCATATCCGAGCCTTCTATGCGTCCTCTCCTTGAGCTTATATCTCCGATTACATCTCCCATGTATTCTTCCGGAACCGTAACCTCCACCTTGAATATAGGCTCGAGCAGTACAGGATTTGCCTTCTTTGCAGCTTCCCTGAACGCCATGGATGCAGCTATCTTGAACGCCATTTCCGATGAGTCGACTTCGTGATAAGAGCCGTCGTACAGCTCTATACCTACATCTACGACCTGGTATCCGGCCACAGGTCCTGTCTGCATAGCTTCTTTGATCCCTTCCTCTATCTTAGGGATATACTCTTTCGGTATAACGCCGCCGACGATGGAATTCTTGAATTCGAATCCTGAGCCTGCTTCTTTAGGATAAATCCTGATTTTAACATGTCCGTACTGTCCGCGTCCGCCGGACTGCTTAGCGTATTTGTGATCGACATCTGCTTCGGAAGTAATAGTTTCTTTGTATGAAACCTGAGGCTTACCTACATTGGCCTCTACCTTAAACTCTCTTAAAAGCCTGTCTACTATTATTTCCAGATGAAGCTCACCCATTCCGGCTATTATGGTCTGACCGGTGTCTTCGTTGGTATATGTTTTGAAAGTCGGGTCTTCCTCCGCAAGCTTAGCCAGCGCAATACCCATCTTTTCCTGTCCCGCTTTTGTTTTAGGCTCTATAGCGATCTCTATTACAGGATCAGGGAATTCCATCGATTCAAGTATTATCTCGTGCCTTTCATCACAGAGAGTATCACCTGTCGTTGTCACCTTCAGTCCTACCGCCGCGGCTATATCTCCAGAATATACCATTTCGATATCTTCTCTCTTGTTGGCATGCATCTGAAGAATTCTTCCGATTCTCTCTTTTTTATCTTTTGCGGAATTATATACATAAGACCCTGCTGCAAGAGTCCCCGAATACACCCTGAAGAAAGCAAGTTTTCCGACAAACGGATCAGCCATTATCTTGAATGCAAGAGCTGAAAACGGTCCGTTGTCATCCGCAGGTCTTTCTTCTTCTTTGTTCGTACCCGGAACAATACCCTTGATAGGCGGTATATCCACAGGCGACGGCATATAATCAACCACCGCATCGAGCATCATCTGAACACCCTTGTTCCTGTATGCCGATCCGCAGGTTACAGGAATCATTTCTCCTGCTATCGTGGATTTTCTTATGGCTGCCTTTATTTCCGGCTTGCTGATCTCCTCTCCTTCGAGGAACTTCATCATCAGATCCTCATCCACTTCAGCAACGGATTCAAGGAGCTTTTCTCTCCACTCCTCCGCTTCTGATTTCAGTTCTTCCGGAATACCAGTTATCTCGTATTCCTTGCCGAGGTCGTCTTTATATATCTCCGCCTTCATCTCCACTAGATCGATAATTCCGACAAACGAATCTTCTTTACCGATAGGAAGCTGAATAGGAACTGCGTTCGCTTTGAGTCTGTCTTCCACCATTTTCACGACTCTGTAGAAATCTGCACCCAGGATATCCATCTTGTTTACAAATATCATTCGCGGTACGCCATATTTCTCTGCCTGTCTCCATACAGTTTCAGACTGAGGTTCAACCCCACCTTTCGCGCAAAGGACAGTTACTGCTCCGTCAAGAACCCTTAAGGATCTTTCTACTTCAACGGTAAAGTCAACATGTCCCGGCGTATCTATTATATTGATTCTGGTGTCTTTCCACTGGGCTGTAGTAGCAGCAGAGGTAATTGTAATACCACGTTCCTGTTCCTGTTCCATCCAGTCCATGGTTGCCGCGCCTTCGTGTGTCTCTCCCAGCTTATGGGTCCTGCCTGTGTAAAACAGGATTCTTTCCGTAGTTGTTGTTTTTCCGGCATCTATATGTGCCATTATGCCAATATTTCTTGTCTTTTCTAACGGAAACCTTCTCTTGGGCATATTATCCTCCTTTCTGCTTAAAATACGCCTGTCATCCCGTTACCGGGCTACCAGCGATAATGTGCAAATGCCTTGTTGGCTTCTGCCATCTTATGCGTATCTTCTTTCTTCTTAACTGACGCGCCTGTATTGTTGGCGGCATCTATAAGTTCCTTCGCAAGTCTTTCAGACATCGTCTTTTCGCCTCTTGCTCTGGTGTATTTCGTAAGCCATCTGAGTCCGAGAGTCTGACGTCTGTCAGCTCTTACCTCGATAGGCACCTGATAGTTGGCGCCTCCCACACGTCTTGCCTTTACTTCAAGCACAGGCATTATATTGTTCATTGCTTTTTCAAATACTTCCAGAGGTTCCTCACCTGTCATGTCCTTCACTTTTTCAAAAGCATCGTAGACGATTTTCTGAGCTACTCCCTTCTTCCCGTCCAGCATAACGCTGTTGATGAGCTTTGCAACAACAACGCTTCCGTAAACCGGATCAGGGAGAACTTCGCGCTTAGGTACATTTCCTTTTCTTGGCACTTCTCTTCCCTCCTTGTTAATCTACAGTCGGTACTCGGCAGCAGTCTGCGAAATTTCTTCAGATGAACATTCATCATCTTACATCCGCAAGCTGCCGTCGCGGCGCTCATTGATCTATATATGCAGGATACCTGCACTGACACTGCAATAATTAAACAGGTCATAGTCAAAGGCACTTTACTGTTCTGTTACCGATCATTACTTCTTAGGTCTCTTCGCTCCGTACTTGGAACGCGCCTGTTTTCTTTCCGCTACACCTGCAGTGTCCAGAGTTCCTCTGACAATATGGTATCTTACACCCGGCAGATCCTTTACTCTTCCGCCTCTGATGAGTACAACGCTGTGCTCCTGAAGGTTATGACCGATTCCAGGAATATACGCCGTAACTTCGATACCGTTAGTCAGTCGGACTCTTGCTACTTTTCTAAGAGCCGAGTTGGGCTTCTTAGGAGTAACCGTCTTTACAGAAGTACATACGCCTCTTTTCTGCGGCGAATTAACATCTGTAGCGACTCTTTTGAGAGAATTCATTCCCTTTCCGAGAGCCGGCGCAGTCGATTTCTTTTCACTGCTGGTTCTGCCCTGACGTACTAGCTGGTTAATTGTAGGCATCCTTTTTCTCCTTTCTTCATAAACTGCACACAGCTTTGGGCATAAAATACCCAAAGCTACCGGGTATTTTATCACGTCATTGATTGTGATGTCAACTTTTTATCACTCGTCTATTTCAACTATTTCAGAGCCTGAGGATCCCAGCTCCGAAGCGAATTCCTCAGCAGCCGCGAGGTCTTCACTTGTGCCCATAACCGGCGCTATATCATCTATATCCTCATCTATAACATTTTCCATATCCATCTCACGCTGCATTTCTTTATAAGCTTCAATCAGAGCTGTATTAACACCGTAGTCCAGTTCGATGGATCTGTATTTTTTCATTCCGGTTCCGGCAGGAATAAGCTTGCCGATTATTACATTCTCTTTAAGCCCCTGAAGTTTATCGTTCTTGCCTTTTATCGCCGCATCCGTGAGAACTCTGGTTGTCTCCTGGAACGAAGCAGCCGACAGGAATGAATTGGTGGCAAGAGACGCTTTTGTTATTCCGAGCAGTATGCTTTCCGCTTCCGCCGGCTTTTCTCCTCTTGCAAGAGCCTCTTCATTTGCCTCTTCTATTTCAACCTTGCCGTACTGTCCTCCAGGAAGCAGTCCCGTATCTCCTGGATCATTCACCTTCATCTTTGAAAGCATCTGGCTTACGATAACTTCAATGTGCTTGTCGTTTATATCTACACCCTGCTGCTTGTATACTCGCTGTACTTCCTTGAGCAGATACTGATATACGCCTTCCACTCCGTTAAGTCTGAGTATATCCTTAGGATCGAGCGGTCCGCTTGTGATATTGTCGCCTGCCAGTATATATTCTCCCTCCGATACGCAGATTCGCGCGCCGTAAGGTATTTCATACACTTTTTCTTCCTCGCCTCTTACTTTTACTTTTGTTTTGTTATCCGTAGTCGGTTCTATTGAAACGACCGTGCCGTCAGCTTCACATATCACCGCTATACCTTTAGGCTTCCTTGCCTCAAAGAGCTCTTCTACTCTTGGCAGACCGTGAGTTATATCGGAGGCTGCAACGCCTCCTGTATGGAATGTTCTCATGGTAAGCTGTGTACCAGGCTCTCCTATGGACTGAGCGGCTGTTATACCTACAGCTTCTCCGATGTTCACGCTTTCTCCCGTAGCCAGGTTCCTTCCGTAGCATTTTGCGCATACCCCTGTTTTGCTGTGACACGTCATTACCGATCTTATGGCAACCGATTCTATACCTGCCGCTTTTATGGCGTCAGCAACTTCCTCGCTTATTTCACAATCCTGTTCAACCAACACCTTTCCTGTCTCTGGATGGCATATATCTGTAAGGGCCGTTCTTCCAACGATACGGTCTTTAAGCATTTCTATGACTTCACGTCCGTCGGTGAATGCCTTTACCTCTATGCCTTCATTCGTGCCACAGTCGTCTTCCCTTACTATGACATTGTGGGAAACGTCAACGAGTCGTCTCGTAAGATATCCTGAGTCGGCAGTTCTGAGCGCCGTATCTGCAAGACCTTTTCTCGCTCCATTGGTTGAAATGAAGTATTCCAGCACGGAAAGTCCTTCTCTGAAATTTGCCTTTATAGGAATCTCTATCGTCTTACCGGTCGCGTTCGCCATCAGACCTCTCATGCCGCCTATCTGCCTTATCTGATTTTTGCTTCCTCTCGCTCCTGAATGAGCCATGATAAACAGGCTATTAAGTGAGTCAAGGGAATCCATCAGAGCATCCGCTACATCATCGGTCGTCTTGTTCCATATCTCTATTACCTTCTCATATCTCTCTTTATCTGAAACAAGGCCTCTTCTGTACGCCTGCTCATATTTATCCACCAGCTTTTCAGATTCATCTATTATCTTCTCTTTGGCTTCAGGAATTTTCATGTCGGATATGCCTATGGTTATCGCCGCTATAGTTGAGTAATGGAATCCCATATCCTTTATATAGTCGAGCATTATCACAGTCTCGGTGTTTCCGTGTATCCTGTAGCATCGGTCAATTATCTGTCCCAGCTTCTTCTTATCGCACAGGAAATCTATCTCCAGTGAATACGGGTCTGCTTCTCTGTCTTCGACATATCCCAGGTCCTGAGGTATCTTCTGATTGAAGATGAATCTTCCCACCGTAGATTCTACGAATTTTCCTCTCGTGTCCTTTTCATCGGCGTATCTTCTCACCTTTACCCTTGCGTGCAGTCCAACCATGCCGGTCTGATATGCCATGAGCATTTCTGCCATATCTGTGAACACCTTGCCGTCTCCCTTTTCGGCAGCGGAATTTCTCTTTCCCTCTTCCTGTCCGGGATGCGTAAGGTAATAGCTTCCCAGTATCATATCCTGCGTAGGTGTGGTTATAGGTGAGCCGTCCTTAGGCGCCAGTATATTGTTTACCGAGAGCATGAGGAATCTCGCCTCAGCCTGCGCTTCAACTGAAAGCGGTACATGAATTGCCATCTGGTCTCCGTCAAAGTCAGCGTTGAATGCAGTACATGCGAGAGGATGAAGCTTTATTGCCTTGCCCTCTACCAGCACAGGCTCAAACGCCTGTATGCCAAGTCTGTGAAGGGTCGGAGCACGGTTGAGCATTACCGGATGTTCTTTTATAACATCTTCTAAAACATCCCAAACTTCAGGCCTTATCTTTTCGACCATCCTCTTCGCGCTCTTTATATTGTGAGCGGTGCCGTTTGCCACAAGTTCTTTCATAACAAAAGGCTTAAACAGCTCGATTGCCATCTCTTTCGGAAGACCGCACTGATAAATCTTCAGCTCCGGACCTACAACGATAACGGAACGTCCGGAATAGTCAACACGTTTTCCGAGAAGGTTCTGTCTGAATCTTCCCTGCTTTCCCTTCAGCATATCCGAAAGGGATTTAAGCGGTCTTGAGCCCGGTCCCGTAACAGGACGTCCTCTTCTGCCGTTATCTATAAGAGCGTCTACCGCTTCCTGCAGCATTCTCTTTTCATTTCTTACTATTATATCCGGAGCATTCAGCTCAAGCAGTCTGTTGAGCCTGTTGTTTCTGTTTATTACACGTCTGTAGAGGTCGTTCAAATCCGATGTGGCAAATCTTCCTCCGTCAAGCTGCACCATAGGTCTGAGATCCGGCGGGATCACAGGGATGACATCAAGAATCATCCACTCAGGTCTGTTGCCTGAAATCCTGAGAGCCTCCACCACCTCAAGCCGTCTTACTATCCTTATCTTCTTCTGACCTGTCGCGGAAGCAAGCTTATCCTTGAGGTCTTTTGAAAGCTCATCGAGATCGATATCCATAAGCAGTTTTTTGATTGCTTCCGCTCCCATTGCCGCCTTGAATTTGTTTGCCGGATTATCCTTGGCTTCTCTGTACTGGTTTTCCGTAAGTATTTCCTTGTACGCAAACTCCGTATTTCCCGGATCGGTTACGATAAAGTTTGCAAAATACAATACTTTTTCCAGAGTTCTTGGTGATATATCAAGCACCAGTCCCATCCTTGACGGAATACCTTTAAAATACCATATATGAGATACAGGAGATGCGAGCTTTATGTGTCCCATACGTTCACGTCTCACCTTGGCTTTTGTCACCTCTACTCCGCACTTATCGCAAACTATTCCCTTGTATCTTATTCTCTTGTACTTTCCGCAGTGGCATTCCCAGTCCTTTGTGGGTCCGAAAATTTTCTCACAGTAAAGTCCGTCTTTTTCAGGCTTGAGCGTTCTGTAATTTATAGTTTCAGGCTTCGTAACTTCACCGTGAGACCAGCTCAGTATCTTTTCCGTGGATGCCAACCCGATTTGCAGGGATTCAAAATTATTCAACTCATAATTGTTATTATCGTTCATTTGGCAGCGTCCCCTTTCTATAATTCTTCACTCAATTCCGATGTCATTTTTCTGGCACCGTCATCAGTTTCTTCGGTATCATCGGATTCATCAACGTCGTAGTCTTCGCCGTTTTCCTCGTCGAGAACTGCTTCTCCTCCCTCGTCATTTATATCATCCGCATCTTCACGATCTGCTCCGCCGGCTCCGGCTTCTTCATCGACCATATCTTCCACGGCAGGGATATCTTCCATATCACTGACCTCTTTTATTTCTATCTCCTCGTTATCTTCTGTAAGAACCTTTACATCCAGACACAAGCTCTGCATTTCTTTTATCAGCACCTTAAAGGATTCAGGGATTCCCGGGTCAGGGATATTTTCTCCTTTTACTATCGCTTCGTAAGTCTTTACACGTCCCACTATATCATCCGACTTGACGGTGAGAATTTCCTGAAGCGTATACGCCGCACCATAAGCTTCCAGAGCCCAAACTTCCATCTCTCCGAAACGCTGTCCGCCGAACTGTGCTTTTCCTCCCAGAGGCTGCTGCGTAACAAGGGAATACGGTCCTGTGCTCCTTGCGTGTATCTTATCGTCTACCAGATGATGGAGCTTTAACATATACATATATCCTACCGTTACAGGATTATCGAAATAATCTCCTGTTCTTCCGTCTCTCAGACGCAGTTTTCCGCTTTCATCATATCCGCTGTCCTTGAGAAGCTGTATGATATCTTTTTCTGTCGCTCCGTCGAATACAGGTGTAGCGATATACCAGTCCTTGCTCTTAGCGGCAAGACCGAGATGTACTTCAAGCACCTGTCCTACATTCATTCGGGACGGTACGCCGAGAGGATTCAGCATGACCTGAAGCGGCTGACCGTTTTCAAGAAACGGCATGTCTTCCTCAGGGAGTATTCTCGATATAACGCCCTTGTTTCCGTGCCTTCCGGCCATTTTATCTCCTACGCTTATCTTTCTCTTTGTAGCTATATAACAGCGTACGAGTTTGTTTACTCCCGGCGGCAGTTCATCGCCGTTTTCTCTTGAGAATATCTTCACGTCTACAACTATTCCAGTCTCCCCGTGAGGTACTCTGAGGGAGGTATCCCTGACTTCTCTCGCTTTTTCACCGAATATTGCTCTTAAAAGACGTTCTTCAGCCGTAAGCTCGGTTTCTCCCTTTGGAGTAACTTTACCTACGAGTATATCTGATGAATTTACTTCCGCTCCCTTTCTTATGATGCCGTCTTCATCCAGGTCTTTCAACGCGTCTTCGCCGACGTTAGGTATATCTCTCGTTATCTCCTCAGGCCCGAGTTTCGTGTCTCTCGCCTCAGCTTCATACTTTTCTATATGAATAGAAGTGAGAACGTCATCCATTATCAGTTTTTCATTGAGTATTATCGCGTCTTCGTAGTTGTATCCTTCCCATGTCATAAATCCTATGAGAAGGTTTTTGCCGAGCGCCACTTCTCCATTATCTGTGGAAGGTCCGTCAGCTATTACTTCATCTTTGTCAACGTGTTCGCCGTTGAACACTATAGGTCTCTGATTTACGCAGGTGCCCTGATTCGACCTCTTGAACTTGAGAAGCCTGTATTCGTCCTTTCCTTCTCCGTCGTCCCTGAGCACTACAATTTTATCCGCGTCTACAAAGTCAACGGTACCCGCATGTTTCGCCAGTATGACAACACCTGAATCCTTTGCCGCCTTATGCTCTATGCCAGTGCCTACTATAGGGGCTTCCGTAACGAGGAGAGGCACTGCCTGCCTCTGCATGTTGGAACCCATGAGAGCTCTGTTTGCGTCATCATTTTCAAGGAACGGTATCATAGCTGTAGCTACCGACACTACCTGTTTAGGGGATACATCCATGTAATCTACGGCTTCCCTCGGCACAAGGTCTATTTCACCGCCTGCTCCTCTTGCAGCCACTCTCATATTTGCGAAATGTCCTTCAGAATCAAGAGGTTCATTCGCCTGAGCGATTATCTTATCTTCCTCATCGTCTGCGGTAAGATATCTTATTTCATCGGTTACCCTGCCGGTCTCCTTATCTACTATCCTATAAGGAGTTTCAATAAATCCGTATTCATTTACTATGCCGTAGGTTGTAAGAGAGCCTATAAGTCCGATATTAGGACCTTCCGGAGTCTCTATAGGACACATCCTGCCGTAATGGGAATGATGCACGTCCCTGACTTCAAATCCTGCTCTCTCCCTCGAAAGACCTCCCGGACCGAGCGCCGAAAGCCTTCGTTTATGTGTAAGCTCAGCAAGAGGATTGTTCTGATCCATGAACTGCGACAGCTGTGAACTTCCAAAGAATTCCTTTACAGCAGCAGTTACCGGTCTTATATTCATAAGTCCCTGAGGCGTTACTTCTGCTATATCCTGAGTTGTCATCCTCTCTTTTATGGTCCTCTCCATTCTGGAAAGACCTATCCTTATCTGGTTCTGCAGAAGCTCTCCGACAGTTCTCAGTCTTCTGTTTCCAAGATGGTCTATATCATCTGTGCTTCCTACTCCGTAGTTCAGGTTCAGCAGATAACTTACAGATGCTATCACATCCGCCACGAGTATATGTTTTGGTGAAAGTTCGTTTTTCCTGAGTCTGAGCGTTTCCTTAATGGAAGCTTCATCCTCGCTTTCCTGAATTATCTCCATGAGTACAGGATAGTATACCTTTTTAGCTATCTTGAGGTCTGAAATATCAAACTCCACATAATTGCTTATATCAACAAACTGGTTGCCTATTACTTTTGTCACCTTTGTCTCATCGTTCGGACTCTTTACCATAACGAATTCAACGCCGGCATTTTCTATCTGCATGGCAAGTTCTTTATCTATTTTCTGATCCTTTTCCGCGAGAAGCTCTCCCGTATTAGGATCTATAACGTCTTCCGCCGCGACAACTCCTGCAATTCTGTTTGCCACGCCCAGCTTTTTGTTGTATTTATATCTCCCTACCTTTGCCAGGTCGTATCTCTTAGGGTCAAAAAACATGGAATTGAACAGCGACTGCGCGCTTTCAAGCGTAGGCGGCTCTCCCGGTCTCAGCTTCTTATATATTTCCTTAAGACCTTCCTCGTAATTGGTGGTAGTATCCTTTTCAAGGGTTTTGAGAAGTCTCGGTTCCTCACCGAATATATCTGTTATTTCCTGATTGCTGCTCATACCAAGAGCTCTCAGAAGCGTTGTCACAGGCTGTTTTCTCGTTCTGTCCACCCTTACCGATATGATTTCATTGGAATCGGTTTCATATTCAATCCATGCACCTCTGTTTGGAATGACGGTGGTGGAAAACAAATCTTTTCCCGATTTATCTATTTCTTTATCATAATAAGGTCCGGGAGAACGAACAAGCTGTGTTACTATAACTCTCTCCGCACCATTGTATATAAACGTACCCTTTTCTGTCATGAGAGGGAAATCTCCCATGAATACTTCCTGCTCCTTGACCTCTCCGGTTTCTTTGTTTACAAGTCTGACCTTTACTTTCATCGGAGCGGCATAAGTTACATCTCTCTCTTTACATTCCTCCTGCTCGTACTTCGGAGGATCTGTAAGAGAATAATCTATAAATTCAAGGACAAGGTTGTCTGCGTAATCCTTTATAGGTGAAATATCCTCAAAAACCTCACGAAGACCTTCTTCTATAAACCACTTATATGAATCAGTCTGTATCTGAATCAAATTAGGCATTTTCGCCACTTCATGGATTTTAGAAAAGGTCATTCGCTCTTTTCTTCCTAATTTTATCGGATTTGGCATAATCATCACTCCTTATATATTCAACAAATTACATTTGCAGGGCAGTTTATTATTATGCCATATATTTGTCAAACATTCAAGCTTTTTTGGGTATTTTTTAGAATCCATCTCTCCTAGTCAATAAAAAGGACGAAGATAACATCTTCTGCGTCATCTTCGTCCGGTTTCTCTGGTTTCTTTTAAAATATCCGCTCTGCTCTTATTTCAGTTCTACAACAGCGCCGACCTCTTCAAGCTGAGCCTTGAATCCTTCAGCTTCAGCCTTTTCACATCCTTCTTTAACGTTGGAAGGTGCTCCATCAACCATCTCTTTTGCTTCCTTAAGTCCGAGCCCTGTGATTTCTCTTACAACTTTGATTACCTTGATCTTCTCAGCTCCTACCTCTTTCAGAACTACTGTGAATTCAGTCTGTTCTTCAGAAGCTGCCGCGCCGCCTTCAGCTGCAGCCACAACAACGCCTGCCGCCGCCGATACACCAAATTCTTCTTCACACGCCTTAACCAGTTCATTCAGTTCCAAAACCGACATTTCCTTTATAGCTTCTATTATCTGATCCTTGTTCATCTTTTTTCTCCTTTTCTGTTTTACTAAACAAAACCAACTTACGCACAGTATGAATTTCTCTGTGCTCTATTAAGCCTCTTTCTGCTCTGCAATCTGAGCAATAACTCTTGCAAAGTTTGCAACAGGTGACTGTATGCTTCCCATAAATTTCGAAATGAGAACATCTCTTGACGGAATGGATGCAATTTTTTCAAGGTTATCTTTATCGTAATACTCGCCTTCAACGATTCCTCCCTTGAATTCCATCTTTTTGTAGTCTTTTATCGCATCGTTCAGCACTCTTGCAGGAGCTGTGGCATCATCATAGCTGAATGCAAATCCGCTCGGTCCTTCAAGGATGCTTCCTAGCTCTTCGTATTTCGTTCCTTCTATGGCTCTCTTTACAAGAGTATTCTTGTAAACAGTATAGTCCACATTGGCTTCACGAAGCTTTTTTCTCATAGCATCCGCTTCTGCAACAGTGATACCTATATAGTCGATAACTACTGCCGATTCCGCTCTTTCAAACTTGTCTTTTATTTCGTCGATTATTATCTGCTTCTGTTTGTAAGCCTCTTTCATTACCGCGCATTCTCCTTTCTGTATATTTGATGTGAATAATCCACTCATTAAGGTACTCTATAAAAACCTCGATATCCGTACATTTAGACACCGAGGCAAATATATTCACATTGTACCTCGGCGGGGTTATGGTTTAAAGCAGTTTTACCGCTCCCCGCTGTCTACGGTTGTTTATTTTCTTTTTTATTTTCAACCTAACGAAAAATCACCTTATATCTCTAACCGAGTTTGAGAGGGTTGATTTTCACACCAGGTCCCATCGTCGAAGAAACTGTAACGCTTCTAAGATACTGACCCTTTGCAGCCGCCGGCTTTGCTTTTATTATCGCACCGATGATCGCATTGAAATTTTCAGCTAGCTTCTGAGCTCCAAATGAAGCTTTTCCTATTGGAATATGAATTATATTCGTCTTGTCAAGACGATATTCCACTTTACCGGCTTTTACTTCTTCTATGGCTTTTGCAACATCCGGTGTTACCGTACCTGACTTAGGGTTAGGCATAAGACCTTTTGGTCCGAGAATCTTACCGAGTCTTCCAACTACACCCATCATATCAGGCGATGCTATAATGACATCAAAATCAAACCAGTTTTCGCTCTGTATTTTCTGTGCCATTTCTTCGGCGCCTACATAGTCAGCTCCGGCTTCTTCAGCTTCCGTAGCCTTAGGACCTTTGGCAAATACGAGAACTTTCTTTGTCTTTCCAACTCCGTGCGGAAGCACTATCGCGCCCCTTACCTGCTGATCGGCATGTCTTCCGTCAACACCGAGCCTCACATGAAGTTCCACAGTTTCATCGAACTTCGCCTTGGATGTCTTTGTGATGATATCCATAGCCTGTTCAACATCGTACAACTCCGCTTTGTCGTATGCTTTTAGTGATTCTTTGTAATTTTTACCTCTTTTAGGCATTTTTTAACCTCCTTGTGGTGCAGCCGACCGAATCTTTGCTTTTCCGGTCTCCCACTGTTAATCAATCTTCAACAACTATTCCCATGCTTCGGGCAGTTCCCTTGATCATTTCAGTTGCCGCTTCAAGATCCGCCGCATTGAGATCAGGCATTTTTGTCTTTGCGATCTCTTCCGCTTGGGCTTTGCTTATAGTAGCTACTTTTGTCTTATTCGGCTCTCCCGATGCCGAATCGATACCTGCCGCTTTCTTCAGCAGTACTGCTGCCGGCGGTGTCTTGCAAATGAATGAAAAGGAATTATCTGCATAAACAGTGATAACGACCGGTATTATCATTCCTGCCTGGTCCTGAGTCTTGGCATTGAACTGCTTGCAGAAATCCATGATGTTCACGCCATGCTGTCCAAGCGCAGGACCTACAGGAGGCGCAGGATTAGCATTGCCCGCCGGTATCTGAAGCTTGATGTATCCTTCAATTTTCTTAGCCATCGGCTTTCTCCTTTCTGTTTATTCCCTCCCCGGGGTCAAATCATTTATAATAAAAACGGATATTGCTCAAATCTTATCAACCTGAGCAAAGTCCAGTTCTACAGGCGTATCTCTTCCGAACATGGATACTTTTGCCCTAAGTGTCTGTTTTTCCGTGTTGACTTCTTCGACAACTCCCATGAAGTTTTCAAAAGGTCCGTTTATCACCTTTACAGTATCGCCTGCTTTTACGTCAAGGTCGATATATATCTTCTCTATTCCCATTCTCCTTACTTCTTCTATCGTAAGAGGCACCGGGTCTGAGCCATGTCCCACAAATCCGGTGACTCCCTGGGTATTTCTCACAAGATACCACGATTCGTTGGTAACTATCATCTTTACGAGCACATATCCGGGGAACATCTTCCTTGTCTTTACCTTGCGCTGTCCATCTTTTACTTCAACTCTGTCTTCCGTAGGAACTATAACATCGAGAATAAGATCCTGCATGCCGCGGTTTTCAACGATTTTTTCTATGTTCACCTTAACTTTGTTTTCATGTCCCGAATAGGTATGAACAACATACCATTTCGCCTCGCCGTCGCCCCTGAGGCCTTCAAGACCTTCTATATCAAGTTTTTTCTTTTCATTATTATCACACATTGTAACTCCAAGCTCCAATCATCACATTCTAAAAGCAGACAGCTCTGATAGCCGCCAGCACTCCGGTGTCAACTGCCCAGAATACAAGTGCAAAAGCAGCGCACGTAGCCAAAACCACCGCAGTAAAAGAACCAAGCTCCTTTTTAGTCGGCCATACTACTTTTTTCATTTCAAGCTTTACTCCCTTGAAATATTCCTTTATGCTGCCTTTTTTTCTTTTTTTCCCTCTCTGAGAAGCGACTGCCGTCGCTCGTTTTCTAACGACAGACTGCTCCTTCACTTTTGACTTTTTAGCCATAGAATCTTCTCCTACTTAGTTTCTTTGTGAAGTGTATGCTTTTTGCAGAACTTGCAATACTTATTCATCTCTATGCGGTCTGCATTGTTTTTCTTGTTCTTTATCGTATTGTAATTTCTCTGTTTACATTCAGTGCAAGCAAGCGTAACCTTTACTCTCATAATTACTGTCCTCCGTTCAACCTAAAATTAAGAGCAGCGCCTGCTCTCATTCAAATTCAATTCATAAAGTTGCTAAATAATTGTATATTACAAAAGTTTCAATGTCAAGGTCTTTGTCTTTATATTTCAAAGTGTGCGGAAAGTACCAAGTCCGACTGCAACTCCTATAAGCGGTTTTTCAAACATAGGGGCTACCGGCTTTCCTATTATCATCCTCTTCGTTTTCAGCCTCCGCGTCGGCTTCCTCTCCTATATTGAACACATCTGTTACCGACGTGAATTCCGCGCCGATAATATCTCCCGATATATCAAGACACCCTTCCGGACATATATCGACACATTCTCCGCAAAGTACACACTGCATCCTGTTTATTTCCCATGTCTCTTCATCTGCACTGACTATTATCGCTCTCGAAACACATCTTTCTTCACATTCTCCGCAAAGCGTGCATCTGTCAGAATCTACGTTTATGCTTCCTCTCAAATCCTCCGCTCCGGCTCCCGGCAGCTTTTGTTTCGGATTTTTTCTCCTGAAAGCATTTTTTAACAGCGTTTTTCCAATTTTGCAAAAAGTCATTACAACCTACCCCTAACGTCTCATTTCATCCGCACAGACACCGACTGTCAGCGCAGCCAGAGAAATATCATCAGTTTCACCGTTCTTAAGTATTTCCGAAAACGCGGTCATGTTCATTTCCTCCACTGTCTTTATGCCGAGCCTCATGACATTTCCGTCTTCTGAAGTTCTGACATAGTACAACGCCTGTCCGTCAGACTGCTCTATCCTTACCGCGGCTGCGCCCTCTTTTGTTTTAATCTCTTTCGTCATCACATCTCCCTGAGGGATTTCTTCTATTGCCTTCTCCAGAATACCGACGGACTGAATTATCTCTCTGAGTCTGACCTTGCATCGTGCAAATCCGTCTCCTTCATTCTCCACAACAGGCTCGAAGTCAAATTTTTCATACAGCGAAAAATCCTCATCATTTCTGGCGTCGATTGAAGCACCCGAGCCCTTTGCCGCAAAACCGCTGCAATTATCGACCGCCATCTTTTCATCTATATATCCAAGACCGTCAAGTCTGAGTCTCACAGACTTATCCCCGCAAAAAATTCCCGCCAATTTCTCCGCGTCATCATTGATTTCAGGCAGAATTCTCCTTATTTCATCTATAGTTTCATGAGAAAGGTCTCTCCTCACTCCTCCTATGCCGCATACAGACAGGATGACTCTGGCACCCGATATCCTTTCAAGCGCCGAGAGCACTCTTTCCCTTGCGCCTAGACACACTGCCCGCAGACTTTCAAATCCCGTCTCTGCCGCAACCTCGGAAAGCCACATGAAGTGGATCTGTATCCTCGAAAGCTCATGGACTATCATTCTTATATATTCGGCTCTTTCCGGAATCCGTATGCCCATTGCTTTTTCGGCAGCCATGCATAATCCCATACTGTTTCCGAAAGAGTCGGAAGTTCCCATCCGTTCAACAGCATGCACCGCAAAATTCAAATCTCTTCCCTCTACCATTTTCTCCACATCTTTCTTAAACGTTTTCAGAGAAGTCGTATATTCTTCCACTCTGTAAAAATCCTCTATATCAGCTATTGACATATGCCTGACTTCTATACCGCTGTGCTCCGCCATATCAAGCTCTGCCGGCAGAGCCGAAAAGAATATGAATGTTATACTGTCCACAGACTGATTTTTTCTGATATGGACTTTGAAGCTCTCCATCTTTCTTTCACTTGCGAATATATACATGATATCAAAGCCATTTTCTGTTTTATCTGCAAACATGTGATAAAACCTGTATCCTTCTTCTTTAAGGGTCTTAACTTTATCAAGAAGCCCGGCAGGTTTCACTGATGTAAAGCCGTCTCTCTCATTTGCAGTTTTACTCATCCTCGTTTTCCTCCTGACTTTCTTCTTTTTCGTCGCTCATGTCCGCCTCTGCAGCCGCATCCTGCTCATCCTGAGCTTTTTCAAAACTTTTTATTATACCTTCTATTATATTCTCAGGTCTTGATGCACAGCCCGGTACATAGACATCGACCGGGATAACATTATCTGTACCGCTTACAACACTGTCGCATCCTTCAAACATACCTGCGGAGCATGCGCACGCTCCGACAGCCACTACCCTCTTAGGAGGTATCATATTATCATAGATACGTACGAGCAAATCCGAATTCTCATTATCTATAAGACCGGTAATCAGCAGTATATCCGCATGCTTTGGATTATCAGTCATTTTTATTCCGTTATTTTCAAAATCATATAACGGCGCGAAACATGATTTTACTTCGCTTCCGCATCCGCGGCATCCGGCACCGTCAAAATGTATGACCCATGGAGATTTTTGCATATATGACATATCAGACCTCCTCTATATTATCACATACAACATGAAAATGTTTGTGACACCCAGAACCACGGCCGTCAGCCATGCTGCTGCAAACATATATTTCTCTCTTACATTTGCAAAGCAGCTTCCGATAAATATTTCCAGCAGATATATCAATATCGACATCGCAGCTCCTATACAATATCCTATAAAGCTTCCATTGCAGAAAAACAGGAATACGAATCCGAGCATCAATACGGTCTCATACCACTTTGCTATTTTCAGCGCCGCCAGAGTTTTTCCAGTGAATTCCGAAACGAGATTTCTGTTGCCGCGCATTGCTGCCGAACATATGAATATAAATCCCGCCAGTATACCTACCATGGGCAGAAACGGCATCGAAGAGCCTATTACTATATCTCCTACATTCATACTTCCGCAGTACATCTGAAATCCTGCAGCCATAATCATAAACATTGGCAGGAACGATACGATTCTCATCATCTCATGCTCTGCACCTGCCCGCGCACGGGACGAACCGGTAACATACGCCGCCGTTGTAAGAAATACGTACGCCGCCGCCAATGACAGAGTTATAAATGTTATATCAAGTCCGGCGGAAAACGCAGCTCCGGCAGCCACCATAAAAAACAGAAAAACTTTAACGTAATATCCGTGTATATATTCTTTTTCGTCAGTCTTTCCCCTGAGCTTCTTAATATCATAGAGAGGCTGCATTACCGAAGGACCACGCTTTCCCTGTAGTGCTGCCGCGAACTTTCTTCCCAGACCTTCTATCAGAGCTCCCGCAAAAGGTGCTAGAAGCAGATATATGATCATCGTTACAATCATTTTTACAATCATCTTATACAGCGCCTCCCAACAGACTTACAAGCGTACCGATAATAAATCCGACACCAACCACTATCATCACTGCCGATGCCGCCACGCCTCCTCTCACTATCTTCTTCTCATTTAAGTGTAACAATATTCCGTCCGCTGCTTTCTTTTCTCTTATATCGTCGCCTACACGGTCTTCAGGCATTCTGATATTTCCTTTTTTCTGATAAAACGTTCCCGCGGCGAGTATCACAAACACAATCATTACAACACCTGTTATACTGTCGGAAATGCCGAACATACTCGAAACGCCGCCAAAAGCCTCTTCTATATAAGGTGCCACCGCAAATATCGATATCAGCGGGAACACGATACTCATGAGTATAGATATGATTACGGTGATTTTCATCGAAAGTCCAAGTTTTTCGCTGTCGGCATCGCCGTTTTCATCTTCATCATCGCCCTCTTCACCTTTTCTGCCGTATACAGAAGCCCGCGCTGTATAATAAGAAAGCTTTCCTATCATTTTCATTCCGAAAGCTATCACAGCTCCGCATCCGAATGCCGTCATCGCCATGAGCAGTATATTACCCGAATCTGTCACGGAAGCGGCTACATTATTCCTCAGAAGAGCAAGCTCAAGGAAAGATATTATCATAACGGCAGCCCCTGTAAGCATACACAGATACGATTTTCTTCTTCCGCGGGAGAAATTTTCCATACCCTTTTCCGAGCCCTCATAATCAATCATGATATTACCCTCGCTCATCAATATAAGAGACTTTGCGAAGGTATGGAGTATCATTATCATAATACATGACCATACACCCTTAGGAGAGCCGAGCCCGCTCAATGCAACCGCAAGTCCGCAGACAGCAGCTGTCGAAAATGCCGTTGTTTTTCGAATATCTCCGGATGCAGCCGCACATACCGAAGCCGTGAAAAATGTTATTCCGCCGACTATCATCACTGTTATTCCCGCAAAATTGCTTATTCCCAGCACAGCAGACAGTTTTACTGTTATAAAAATACCTCCGTTTACTAAAGTCACGCTACTCATAAACGCCTTTGCAGGCGCAGGCGCGTCAAATGTCCTTACGAACCATCCTCCGAAAGGCATCTGCACAGACATCAGCATTCCGGTCAGCGCAAAGAACAACGCCGGTATAGCGACAACATCTCCGTAAACAGAGCCCGTCAGTATCATGGTATCAATCTCTAATGTACCGAAAACAGTTCCGAGTATCACAATACCTGCAACAAAGAAAGCTCCTCCTAGCATATTCACGGTGAAGCCTCTGAAAGCATAAGTTTCCGCTGTTTTTCCCCTGCTGTATGAAGCCATGACATAAGCCATCAAAACTATGAGCTCCCAGAACAGATACATTATTGCAACATTATTTGAAACAACAAGTCCCATAACCGACGCCACCGATATAAACATCGAAAAAAAGAATACATTTCTTCTGTCTTTCACATCAGGATACCTGTCATGGAATTTTTTCATATAACCTAAAGCATATGCAGCAATAAGTCCTCCCGCTACCGCCGTAACGATAAGCATTATCATGGAAAATCTGTCTGCGCTTATATCGTTTTCCACTTTAATGCTGTATCCTTCCACCATTCCGAACACTATAAACGCCACTGTCTGTATCATACAAAAAACAGCAGGCAGATATCTCCTGTTCTTCAGGCAGATATAAATTATAAATATTGCAAGCAGCGCTGAAGCCGCCATTACTATATATTCCGTAAACCATGAATCAAATCCGAAAGACTGTTTCCCCGACGCAAAATATATGACAGCTACGGCCACACTTCCCGCAGTCATTATAATCGCTGCTGCTGAAACAAGAATCCCCCTTGCTTTGTCTCCTTTAACTGATAAAAGAATCAAGGCAATAATTAGCGGAAAAGCAATCAAAGATATGATAATGCCCATGAACCCCTCCTAACAAAACTATAAATTATATATGATTTGAAATATTCATCTATTATTTATTATATAATATGTAAAATTACATAATCAAGTCATTCCGCATCGGATAAAGAGATGATTACAACCATCTCTTAAATATATGCATCTTTGTAAGCTTTATTCCGAAGCGGACTTTCGAAACTCTTTAAATATCAGAGAGCGCGCCTTCCTTCCATCGCTTTGAGCAGTGTCACTTCATCGGCATATTCAAGATCGCCTCCCACCGGTATACCATGCGCTATTCTCGTAACTTTTATCCCTGACGGCTTTATAAGCCTAGCTATATACATTGCCGTAGCTTCTCCCTCTATATTCGGATTTGTAGCTATGATCAGCTCTTTCACTTCCTCATCCTGAAGTCTTTTTATAAGACTTTTCAGATTTATATCATCAGGCCCCACTCCGTCCATCGGCGAAATGGCTCCGTGAAGAACATGATAATAACCCCGGTATTCTTTTATCTTTTCCATCGCCGCGACATCCCTCGGATTTTCCACGACACATATCATGCTCCTGTCACGTGTTTTGTCCTCACATATGGCACACGGATCCGTATCGGTGAGATTGCCGCATATTGAACAGTATTTCATCGATGCTTTAGCATCACGTATAGAGTCAGCCAACGCGTATGCATCTCTGTCATCCATGGACAGGATATGGAATGCCAGTCTCTGAGCTGTTTTTCCACCTATACCCGGCAGCTTGGAAAGCTCATTTATCAGCTTATTAAGCGGTTTTGCGTATTGTCTCATATCACGTTTCCGCCTTATAGCCCCGGTATGCCGAGCCCTGCCGTCAGCTTGCTCATTTCATTTTGCGAGATTTCTTCCATCTGCCTGAGGGCTTCATTTACAGCTACGATAATAAGGTCCTGCAGCATTTCCGCATCGTCCGGATCTATAACCTCCGGCTTTATCTGTATATCCTTTACTTCCCTTGCTCCAGATACAGTCACAGTTACCGCTCCTCCGCCCGATGTGGCAGTAGCTTCCATTTCATTTATTTCCGCCTGAAGTTCGTCCATTTTCCTCTGCATCTGCTGCATTTGCTGCATCTGTTTCTGCATATTGCCTCCGCCCGGCGCCTTAGGTTTCTTTCCTGCCTTCATTCCTTTTCCCATCTTCATTTCCTCCGTTCACATTTTTTAATCCGATAATCTCCTGTCTCCCGAAATCTATTTTACAGTTACGTTCACTCCGAGTATTTTCTCGGCTTCTTTTGCGGTGTCTTTCATACTGGATTTGTCATCATACCTCAGGTCTATCCCTCTTCTTGAAACTTTCATTACACGTCTCTTCCCCGTATGCTTTTCCATCAATGTTTCAAGTAGCGGCCTGTTTCTTTCCGCATGTGTCCTGACCGAGTCCGAATCCGTTTCAACCGTAAATGAATATTCATCTATATCCGTCAGCCGTGCGCTGCTGCCTATTATATAAAAACTGCCTTTTGTGGCTTCGCCGTCTTCAAATACCGTCTTCCATATCTGTTCGTAATCATATCCCTGCGAATCATTTTTCTCATATGCCGCATCTGTCTCTTCGTTTTTCGCTTTTTCTTTTACTGTTTCTTTTTCTTTAGCCTTTTCAGGCTTCTGAATATCAGTTTCACCGGCTTCAGCGCTTTTATAAGCTTCTTCCTTTTCCTCTTTTGCCGGCTGTCTTACGGCGGCAGCTGAAAAAGAAGGTTTTGAGGAAAGTTTCACAGCTGCCAGCTCCAGAAGTATCCTCGGCTGACTCGACCATCTGGCTTCATTCACAGCTTCCGACAATTCAAGAATACCTCTGTTTATATCCTCAAGCTCAACCGATTCGCTCTGCCTCCTTATTCTGTCTATATTCTCGGCAGACATACTGAGCACTGACTGAGGATTCTTTACAAACTTTGTCATCAGCAGATTCCTGTAATGACTGACCCAATCACGCATGAACTGTCTCACATCTTTGCCGTCGGCAAGCACTTCAGCAAGAAAGGTGAGCGCATCCGATGTACGCCCCTTCCTTACAAGATCCGTGAGCTGAATAAAAGTCTCATCCCCGGAAGCTCCGAGAAAATCCAGCACTTCCGCAGCATCGATATTTTTGTCGCTTCCGGAAATACACTGATCGAGTATGCTCAGTCCGTCCCTTACAGAGCCGTCAGCGTTCGCCGCTATTATCCTCAAGGCATCGTCGCTGACATTTATCCCCTTTTTTTCACATATATCTTTCATGCCTTTTATTATGACGTATTCCGGAACTCTCCTGAAATCAAGGCGCATACATCTTGAAAGGATCGTCGCCGGCAGCTTATGGGGCTCCGTTGTTGCAAGAATGAAAACTACATATTCCGGCGGCTCTTCCAATGTCTTTAAAAGCGCATTGAACGCCCCCTGGGAAAGCATGTGTACCTCGTCGATTATATAAACTTTTTTTCTTCCCGATGCGGGAGGATATTTTACACTCTCCCTCAGCTCCCTTATATTGTCCACACCGTTATTGGATGCCGCGTCGATTTCGATAACATCCATGAAGGTTCCGCCCTTTATTGCCCGACATACGCTGCACTCTCCGCATGGTCTTTCTCCTTCCGAAAGGCAGTTCAATCCTTTTGAGAGAATCCTCGCGGTAGTCGTTTTTCCCGTGCCTCTCGTACCGCAAAAAAGATACGCATGGCTCGTCGTATCTGTCTCTATCTGATTTTTAAGTATTCTGACTATATGCTCCTGTCCGAGGATTTCATCGAACACCTCAGGTCTGTATGCTCTGTACAATGCTTTATACATATTATACTGTTACCCTCCGAATATCATCGTTGATGTCTTTATTAAAAAACAAATTGCCCTTTGAAAGCTCCGCAGGCGTAGGAGAAGGCTTATCTGCGGCACATAAGAGCTTCCGCTTATTGCTGCTTCCTTCCGGACCTGACAAGGTTCACGGCGTCCTATTGCGCAGGACCCAAACCATGCGAGCGGAACCATCAAAAGGCAATTTATCCCTATGATTATATTATGTTTGAGAAGCCACGTCAAGGGGTATCGTGACGCCGACGTCTGCTTCGCC
>CAYYMY010000019.1:0-13902 GCA_964473095.1 uncultured Oscillospiraceae bacterium
ATAAACGATATCTTCTAAAGATTAGTATAGCCCCCCCCCCTATTATTTAGTCAATAGGGGGAGTTTATAATTTTTTTATACACCTTTTATAGAAGGTGTGTATAAATGTTGTTTATAGTTTGCCGAGAATATTCGATATAGTCAAAGCTTGACCGTTATTTCTTGTTTTTCTGGCTATTTCTCGCTCTTTCATGCTTGAAGCTGCCGCTTGCAGCTGATTTCAACACGATTTTGAAGAAAAAAATAACCGCCTTTCGATGACACGTCTGCGCTTATATGCGTAAAAACGTCTCACCCGAAAAGCGGTTATCAGAATCCTCTTTTTTAGTCGAGATGGTACTTATTCTTGAATTTCTCAACTCGTCCGCCTCTGTGTGCGAATTTCTGCTGTCCTGTAAAGTATGGATGGCACGCTGAGCAAATGTCCGTTTTGATTTCTTCCTGTGTGGACTTTGTCGTAAATGTGTTACCGCATGCGCAAGTTACTTTACATTCCTTATATTCAGGATGGATTCCTTCCTTCATGCTAATCACCTCTTTCCTGCTCAGGTCTACCAACCTTTGCATAATTACTGCACATAAAACTCCATTGCAGCTTATTTAGTTTATCACACGAGTATTGAAAGCACAAGCTTTTTTTACTACACTTTTATTCCGCCGGAGTAAGAACGCCTCCGCCCTTCAGATTTATCGTCCTGCCTTCAAGCCATTCGTTGGCAAGCCTGTCGCTGTCATAGTATATATTGTAACCGTTAGATTTTATGTTTGAACAGTCTTCCTGTTCGTTCACTATAGAGCTTGTGTAGCTGTCTGCCGTCAGCTCCCATTCGCTGTCACTGCTTATATATATTTTACTGTAATATGCAGAGCCCTCCGGGTCTACAGCTCCCGTCAGCTTGCTTCCCTCGCTCAGCACCAGCTTTACCTTGCTGTTGGAATCGCAGTTTATCAGACCGCTGAAAGTCTGACCTACTCCGTACATCAGCAATTTACCGCCGTTGTCGTTTTCATCTCCGGTTATATCCGCCAGTATGCCGCTGCTGCAGGACATTGTGCTCTGAATGAATCTCACATAAGCTCTCGTCCCCGATACTTTCAGCAGAGCCTCATCATCCTCACTTCTCAGAGAGCTGCCGTTCACTGTCATCTTTGCCATTGAAGCGTCCGAGCTCTCCTCATCTTCAGATGAGATGTACACCGCGTGACCTGAATATGTGACCACATTGGAATCTTTGAGGTTCACTACACCTCCGCTCTTTATCTCCACCGAACTGCTGTTTTCGGATGTCGCCGTCACATTGGAAAGAGATACATTGCCTGAAGAATATATACACGGACTGTTTTCACCCGATGTTTCGATATTGCCGTCCGTTATATCTACGACGCTGTTTTCATCATAGGTCCTGATCGGGTAGCTGCCGTTGCCTGTAGTAGAAATGCTGATCTGATCTCCCTCTGCATGGCCACCTGCCCGTGCTGCCACACCGACGGAGTTTTCCCCTTCCATACTGACCGATAGCCTCGACATGTCGAATCTCCCGTCCTGATTTAACGCAAGTATGCCGATCATGCCGTCCTCCGAAGAGGAATAGTCTTCATCGCTCACAGACTTTTCTTCATCATCCGCCTTCGCAAGCGCAGCTATACCTTCACTCTCCTCTTTGTCATCGGTCTGCCCGCTTTCCGAGTAATCTACATTGGTGACCGCCGTCGCGTCTTCTCCGTCAAACAGTATCGCTACTATGTCGCCCTTTTTGAAATCATCAAAAAATACACTTTCGGGAAGATTATATGTGACCTCCTCGCCGTTTGCTTTGAATTTTTCGCCGTAGCTGTAGCTTCCGTCCTCCACCGTTATTGTTTTTTCATCCGTACTTAAAACCCTGCCGTAAGCTATATTGCTTTCAGCTTCTTCCGTACTTCCCGCACATGAAGATATTGCCAGTATCATCAGAGAGGATATACATCCGAGCATAAATAACTTTTTCATACTTCCAAAGTCTCCTGTTTCACTGTACAGGACAATCTTAACCCCGGCATGTGTCGTTTTCATGTGAATTTTATGCGCTTTCGGTGCACATATCCAAAAAACAACCGTAATATGATATTCTTTTTTCTATTTTAACTGACATTTTACCACACGATCTTTTCCCGGCAAATCCCTTATTACTTCAGCCGGCGTATATCGCCCGTCATCTCTGAGCATTTTTCTCAGGTCTTCTCCCTGATCGTGTCCTATCTCCATAAGCAGAAATCCATCTTTTTTAAGATGCTCTGCAGCCTGTCTCACTATTATCCTGTAGAAATCAAGTCCGTCAGCCCCTCCATCCAGCGCCTCAAGAGGTTCATGGCTCTTCACTTCCTCCTGAAGTATTGAGATCATCAGCTTTTTTATGTACGGAGGGTTGGAAACTATCATATCGAATTTCTTACCTTCAAAAGGCTCGAACATGTCTCCGCACACGAACTTCACCTTCGCATGGAGGTTCTTTGAATTGGTTTCAGCGATCTTAACAGCCTTTTCGCTTATATCAGAGCCCGTCATCCTGACATTGGAGCATATTTTCATTATCGATATCCCTACAGCTCCGCTTCCGCAGCAGAGATCCAGCACCTCCCATTCCCTGGCGCCCTTAAGTCTTTCAAACAGCGAAAGCTTCTCTCTCGGCGTCTCCTGTATTATCTTTGCCGCTTCAGTCACCAAGGTTTCAGTATCCTGCCTCGGGATAAGGACATCTGGGCTGACCTTGAGCTTGTATCCCATGAATTCCTGTTCGCCCGTTATATGCTGCAGCGGTACTCTCTGTGCCCTCCTGTCTATGAGCTCCAGATATTTTTCTTCCGTCTCGGTATCCACCTCTTCTTCGGCTTTCAAAAAAAGTCCCACTCTGTCTGTCCCTGTAAGGAAACAGAACAGCTCTTCCGCGTCTATTTTAGCGTCCATGCAAAATGCTCTGGACAGTCTGTACTCTCCTTCTTTAACAAGTATTCTCGTCTTCATCTGACATCTCTCCAGTCTATATATATTCTATATCTTCTTTTTTTCCGATATCGCTTTTTTTCAGTATCCGTATGCCCTCCGGCTCATCGCCGCACACCGCGTTTATCGCCGCAACAGCGACTTCCAGCTGCTCCCGGTCAGGCTCCTTCGTGGTTATCTTCTGAAGATAAAGCCCCGGCAGACTCAAAAGCTTTACCACGATGTTGTCGCTCCTGCCTGCCCATTTCAGCAGCTCATAGGACAGTCCCGCTATAACCGGCAGCAGCAGCAGTCTCGATATTATTCTGAACGCCAGATTGGGCCATCCCAGCAGAAAATGAACGGCAAACGCTATGATGAACACAAACATCAGAAAACTGGTGCCGCATCTCGGATGCAGCGTAGGAAACTGTCTGCAGTTTTCCAAAGTCATCTCAAGGCCGTTTTCAAAGCAGTGTATCGTTTTATGCTCAGCTCCGTGATACTGAAAAACTCTCTTTATCTCGCCCATGAAGGAAATCGCCCACACATATGCCACGAACAGCAGTACGCGAAACAGCCCTTCCGCCAGATTGAGCCAGAAAACACTGTCCGTAAATAATTTCATTATATTCACGATGCCTGTGGGCAGGATTATGAATATTCCCACGGTAAAAGCAAGTGCGACCGCCACCGACGCGTATATCATCAGATTCCAGGCGCCCTTGCTTCCGAATTTATTTTCAAGCCACCTTTCAAATCTCGTTTCTTCGTATTCTTCGTCGCTGTTTTCCTCCAGTATCTCCGCTGAATCCATCAGCACCTTCGTTCCGGATACCAGCGATTCAACGAAAGCCACGACACCTCTTATCAGAGGTATCCTCGTCCACCTGCCGCCCTGCTTCGTCCTGAACGTTTTTATCTGTATATTTCCGTTCGGAAGCCTTACGGCAAGCGCCGTTTTTTTCTCCCCCTTCATCATTATCCCTTCCAAGACCGCCTGTCCTCCCATTTTAGTTGGACACGCATCTTTCAGGAAAATCTTTTTCAGATCCATTCTTACTCTTAACCCTCTAGCTTGATTTTTTTGATTATTTCAATAAATGTTTTATTGTCTTTCGTGTGAGCCAGGTTATCCAGTATCATTTCCGTAACTTCCTGAGGGTCTCTGTTACCCAGCGCTCTTCGCATATACCATATTGCCTCCAGCTCATCCTGGTTCATCAGCAGATCTTCCCTTCTCGTTCCGGATTTGTTGAGATTTATCGCAGGGAATATCCTCTTCTCGGAAAGACGTCTGTCAAGATGTAGCTCCATGTTGCCGGTGCCTTTGAACTCTTCAAATATGAGATCGTCCATTCTGCTGCCTGTTTCAACAAGCGCCGTTGCCAGTATGGTTATGCTTCCGCCTTCCTCCAGCTTTCTCGCCGCGCCGAAAAATTTCTTCGGTTTGTGGAGCGCTCCCGGGTCGAATCCTCCCGATAAGGTCTTTCCTGAAGCCGGTACGACGAGGTTGTAGGCTCTCGCAAGTCTTGTGATGCTGTCCAGAAGAACGACTACATCCTTCCCGTGCTCCGCAAGCCTCTGGGCTCTTGCCAGAACCATCTCCGCGACCTTCACATGATGCTGAGGCATTTCATCGAAGGTGGAATATATGACTTCTCCTCCCTTGAGACTGCGTTTCATGTCCGTGACTTCCTCAGGTCTCTCGTCCACCAGCAGCACTATCATTTCCACTTCGGGATAATGCTTTTCTATGCTGTTGGCAATTTTCTTAAGAAGCACTGTCTTGCCTGCCTTAGGAGGCGCGACTATCAGTCCTCTCTGTCCTTTTCCCACCGGCGCCACAAGGTCTATCAGTCTGAGAGACAGCTCTCGACCGTCCTCGAGAATAAATCTCTCGTTGGGGAATATAGGCGTCAGCGTATCGAAATCCGATCTCTTGATGGCGACTCCCGGCTCGTCTCCGTTTACCGTCACCACATAGAGAAGGGCTCCGAACCTGTTCCCATCGTTGGGATGTCTGCATATTCCCTTAATCTTATCGCCTGTCTTTAAATTAAATCGCCTTATCTGGGCAGGAGCTACGTAAATATCCTTCTCACTTGTGAGAAAATTATTGAAACGCAGGAATCCAAAGCCGTCGTCCGCCAGCTCAAGGATTCCCTCCACTTCAAATCTGTCGTCTTTGTCCGGCGCCACTTTATTCCTGTGATGCTGAGCGCTGCCTTCACGCGGCGCGCTTGCTTCCGCCTCCTTGCTTTCGGGCGGTGTTTTATCGGAGTCTTTTTCCTCAGCATTATCCTTCATGAGATTTTCAATAAGCTCCGCTTTTTTCATCTTCTCATAACCTTCAAGCCTGAAAGTCCTCGCAATCTCGCGCAAATCATCCACTTTCTTGCTTTTGAGTGTCTTTTCATCCAATGTTTTCCACATGACCTGTGAATCCTTTCTGATTGCAAAATATATCTAAAATGATTTAATTCAGGAATTAAAAAGAATCTAATGATTTCAGACAGGGTCCCTCCCTTGATTTATAATATACACCGAAAAGATAAACTGCACAATAATAAAATGTGTTCTTTCAGGGGTAAGCCGCCGAAGATCGTCCTCTTTTCTTCCGAGCCTGCTCGTTAAGCTACATGAACATAAAGGTTACCAGATTGATAAAGCCGGGAATCGTTGCTATAGATACCACCGTGCTCAGGAACAAAATCTTGCTGGCTACGCCGGCTTTGAGACCCTCCTGTTCTGCCAGCATGGAAACGGTGGCAGCAGTAGGAAAAGCTATTCCAAGAGATACTATACATTTTATGACCGGAGCTATAGGCAGGAAATACACAGCCGCCGCTGTGAGCAGCGGGAGCGTCACAAGCTTGACAGCGCTTCCTTCTATGGTCACACGGTCTTTTATTATGTCTTTAAACCTGTATCCTGACAGAGTGGAGCCTATGAATATCATTGCCATAGGAGTGGATATATTGCCTATATAAAGAAGATATTCGTCGATCACTTCAGGGATCCCAAATCCCATGATGCTGACCGCAAAACCTATTATCAAAGCAAAAATGTTCGGATTCATGAAAAGCTTGAAGACAGCCTTAACAAACTGACCGGACGCTTTTTCCCTGATTTTCTCCTGCTGGACGGATTTCAGCAGTTTTATGCCGTATGTGAATATGAAGAAATTCATCGCGGCATTGTGCGCCAGCATCAGCAGAAGTCCCTTTTCTCCGAAAAATATAAGCGCAACGGGAAATCCCATGAACCCGTTGTTAGGTGACGCCATAGCGAATTCCGCCACGGCTGATCCATCTTTCGGAAATTTTCTCAGCTTCCCATACCCCTTGCAGAAGAGTCCGTACAGATAAAACAGTATCAGGCTCAAAACAAACGTGATCCCGAAATCCGCGACCAGACTCTTTGTCATATCAAGAGACCCTATATTATGTACTATAAGACACGGATACGCAAAATAAACGATGAGTTTATTCATGCCGTGATCCATCTTATCATCTATGAAATCTGTTTTTCTCAGCAGCCATCCGGTAAACAGGAGGGCAAACAGTACAAGATATTTACCGTACATGTCGTATCACTTTCTGATATATTATCAACTGTAATACAGATTGTTCGTCACATATTCAGGATCGCTGGTCACGTCTATTCCGATCGCCCTGAGGGTGCTTTCGTCTTTATCGCTCAATATGGCGGTACAGTGCGCTCTGCATCCCCTCAGATCAGGCATCTTCTCAAGCACTCTTGCCGCGGAAGGGTTAGTCGCCGCCGATATGGTCAGCGCGGTCAGTATTTCCTCGCAGTTGAGGCTCGTCTTCTCCGCTCCGAGGACATTCGTCTTGAGTTCCTGTATGCTCTTGAGGATACTCGGCGATATCAGATAGAGGTCATCGGCCATTCCGCTGAGATACTTTATGGAATTGAGCAGCGCGGCAGCCGCGGCAACCATCCTTCTCGAGCTTCTGCCTGTAATTATGGTGCCGTCATCCATTTCCATCGCCATTACTACCACATTGGTGTACCGCTCATCGCAGTTTCGCTTCATTTCCGCATATTCTCTCGCAGGCTCCACTACACGCCTGTCCTCAATGCACAGCGACATATCATCCATGAGAAGCTTGGCTCTCTCCAGAGTTTCTTCGTCTATTTTTCCCTTTTTATAATCGCATTCCGCGATTATATATCTTCTGATTATCTCCTGATTTGCGGCTTCTCTGACCACGTCGTCGTCGATGATGCTGAAGCCTGCTCTGTTCACACCCATGTCCGTAGGCGATTTGTATTCCGATTCTTCTCCCGTTATCTTTTCTATTATCCTCTTCACTACGGGGAACACTTCTAGATCCCTGTTGTAATTCACCGCCGTTTCGCCGTAAGCTTCAAGGTGAAAGGAATCTATCATATTCACGTCCTTAAGGTCCGCAGTCGCGGCTTCATAGGCAACGTTGACAGGATGCTTGAGAGGAATGCTCCAGATCGGGAAGGTCTCAAACTTGGCGTATCTGACCTTTCTTCCCTGCCTGTATTCATGATATAGCTGTGAAAGACATGTCGCCAGCTTCCCGCTGCCACCTCCTGGTCCCGTAACGACCGCAAGAGGCTTGCTCACTTCTATGTACGGATTCGCGCCGTATCCTTCATCGCTCACTATCGTATCCACATCAGTAGGATATCCCTTAGTATATCTGTGCTTATATGTCTTTATTCCTCTCCTCTGAAGCTTGTGGATGAAATTGTCCACGGCAGGAGTATCGTCTTCATATCTCGTGACTACGACGCTGTTTATGGACAGGTCGTGTTTTCTGAACATGTCTATGAGCCTGAGCACTTCCAAATCATAAGTTATACCGAAATCATGTCTCGTCTTGTTGGTAGTTATGTCTCCGGAATATATACATATTATTATTTCAGCCTTGTCACGCATTCTGTTCAGGAGCTTTATCTTTGCGTTTTCATCAAATCCCGGAAGAACTCTCATTGCATGCTTGTCCTGAAGCAGCTTTCCCCCGAATTCCAGATACAGTCTTTCACTGTTGCCGCACTGTATTCTTTCCAGTATATATTTTGACTGCTCCTCTATGTATTTTTCCGCATCAAACCCTATTTTCGACATAATTACCTCCATTTCTCAAAACTGCAAACTTCATATGCTTCTGCCGCCACCTCTTACATATACGCGATGGCGCAGGTTACCGTCGTGACCACCATAGTGACTATTATGGCCATTGAAATGATTATCACCGTTTTTTTGCTCATCATTTAGAGATCCCTCCTCTCCTACATGAGCGTTATATTCAGTCTGTTTCTCCCTTCTAGGAGACCCTTAAGACTTATACTGTAATCTATGTCGAGCTGTCCGCTCCCTTCTTCTGAAAGGTTGTTTTCAAGCTCATTCGTCAGCACTTCCATTTCTATCGCGCCGAAAGGCGTATCATAAAATCCGTTGTACCTCTTGCCTCTTTCAAAATTTATCTCGTTTCCGATACCGACACCTTCTCCGAATCTTTTCATCTGCACCTTGTCGCCCTTGAATTTAAGTCTTGTCTTGCATCCCGGCACGCCGGACACCTCCGATTCCTCGTATATCAGATATACGGCATCCCTTCTTTTGTACATCTTGGCTTCAGTCACGAATTCCATCGTGTCTTCTCCGCCTTCATCGTTCATCTGATGCCCTGTGATTTTTACCATTATCTCTTTCATCATCTTTTCTCCCTTTCATATCCTTATATATTTTACCATAAGATTCTACCACATTATGTAGTAAATGTTTAATCTTTTCTACAGATATTCACATATTTTCAACACTAAAACAACATAATGTATTTGTATATTTAGTTTAATGAAATCGGAATTCACAGTATTCATTAAAATTTAAAGGGAAAAGAGGTGTATATAATGGATGAACAAAAAAGAAACAACTCCGATTATGAGCCAAACTTCGTATTAAAGGAAACTACCGAAGAAACGGTCGAAGACTCGTTTTCTTCGTCAAAAGATAATATCAATGCGGAAACCGTCGAAGAAAACACCTTCGGTGAAACGCCCGGCGCGGGCAGTAGCGAAAACGTCTCCGGCGGAAGCGAATTCAACAGCGGCGAAAACGTCTCCGGCGAAATTTTCTACAACAGCTTTCAGGAAAAGGACACGGATTACTCCGATTTTCGCGATATCGGCGACGCGCCGCTGTCCGTACATCACAGCAGGGCGAAAAAGGAGAGAAAGCCTATTACATTTACGAGAAGGACCCTCGCTCTCCTGATAGCATTATGTGTTCTGGTGTCCGGAGGCTTCGGCATTGGAGGCGCTTTCCTCGGCAACGCTCTTTTTGACGATAACGGCGGCTCAAACAAGACTTCAAGCGTATCGGGGAACGGATATACCCTCGCCGACGCCACCGGAAGCAACATGACGGTCCAGGAAATAACGGACGCGACAAAAGACAGTGTAGTTGAAATAACCACTGAAAGCGTTTCCTCGGATGCATGGATGCAGCAGTACGTTACGGAAGGCGCGGGAAGCGGCGTCATCATAACGGAAGACGGATATATAATAACCAACAACCATGTAATAGACGGCGCCAGCAAAATCACCGTCGGCACGTCTGACGGCAACTCCTACGACGCCGAGCTTGTCGGTACCGATGATATCTCAGATATCGCCGTACTCAAGATAGATGCCGACGGTCTGACGCCCGCGACCTACGGCAACAGCGACCAGCTGGCGGTAGGAGATATAGCGGTAGCGATAGGAAATCCTCTCGGTGAGCTCGGCGGTACTGTTACCGCAGGCATCATCAGCGCCCTCGACAGAGAGCTTTCGATAGACGGCAAGACCATGACTCTGCTCCAGACGGATGCTTCTATAAATCCGGGCAACTCAGGCGGCGGGCTCTTTAACGGAGACGGACAGCTGATCGGTATCGTGGTTGCCAAATCCTCCGGCTCCGATGTCGAAGGTCTGGGCTTCGCCATTCCTATCAACACGGCGGCGGATGTAGCTCAGCAGCTCATGGATAACGGCTATGTCAGCGGGCAGCCTTCCACAGGGATGACTTACACCGAATCCTCCAGCCAGACAAATCTCAGCCAGTTCTTCGAAAACGGTCAGGGATCAGGCTCCTCTGTTGTATATATATATTCGATCCAAGGGGACAACGCTAAGAAAGCCGGTTTCAGGCAGGGTGATATAGTTACGGCTGTTGACGGTCAGGAGATAACTTCCTTCGACGATCTTTCCTCTATCGTCACGGCGCACGAGGTTGGAGACACTCTCCAGTTTACCATCATCAGGAACAATCAGGAAATGAACATAAATCTGACTCTGGAGGAAAAGCAGGCGGACAGCAGCGATTAGATTGCTTTTCTCCGAGAGCCGCCATGATTATGTCCGCGGTTGTTTTTTGCAGCTTTTACATAAATTTTTCAGAAAACCCACTTTACATCTTAAAGTTAAAGTGTTACAATTCATAACAAATAATCGGGATGCCGAAAGGCTCCCGTCCACATAAATTGTTTCGATCAGAGGATGAAGACATGTTAAACAGATTTTTTGCAGCAGTATATTTTTACTTTTACTTTACTTTCTTTAGAGGTAAGGTGAATTTCGCTGCAATGAGTTAACTTATTCATCACTGGTCAAATCCAATTGATAAGAACGCTCCGCAGGTGAAATTCTCCTGCGGGGCTTTTTTATTACCGCGTGAAATCCGAAAATCCGGCAGAGGGCGCCACAATGCCGGTACATCAGCAGACAAAACCATAGCTTCAAAAGAAAGAGGGATAAAAATGATAATAGTACTGAAAGATAATCCGGATCAGAAACAGCTCGATAATCTCGTGTCATGGCTCAAAAGCATGGGGCTCGATATACACTTCAGCAAAGGTAAATCAGCAACCATCATGGGACTCATAGGCGACACCGCCTCTGTGGACATCGATTTGATAAACGCCCTCGACATCGTCGAGACGGTTAAGAGAGTACAGGAGCCGTATAAGAATGTAAACAGAAAATTTCATCCGGAAGACACTGTAGTCGAAATAAATGAAGACGTGAAAATAGGAGGCGGAAATTTCCAGGTTATAGCGGGACCTTGCTCCGTAGAATCAGAAGAGCAGATATGTCTCGTCGCGGAAGAAGTCAAGAAGGCGGGCGCAGAGCTTCTCAGAGGCGGCGCTTTCAAGCCGAGAACCTCGCCGTACGCTTTCCAGGGAATGAGAGCGGAAGGTATAGACCTTCTCCTTGAAGCAAAGGAAAAAACCGGTCTTCCGATAGTCACGGAAGTCATGGATATTTCCCAGCTTCCGCTCTTCAAGCAGGTAGACGTAATCCAGGTCGGAGCGAGAAACATGCAGAACTTCGAGCTTCTCAAAGAGCTCGGACACTGGGACAAGCCCATACTTCTCAAGAGAGGTCTCGCCAACACTCTGAAGGAGCTGCTCATGAGCGCCGAATACATCATGGCGGGCGGCAATGAACGTGTAATTCTCTGCGAAAGAGGCATAAGAACATTCGAAACCGCTACGAGAAACACCCTCGATCTGGCCGCGATACCGCTCCTTAAAACAATGACACATCTTCCCGTCATCGTCGACCCGAGCCATGCTACAGGCATCGCAGGTCTTGTCAAACCTATGGCTATGGCAGCTACGGCAGCAGGCGCAGACGGTATAATGATAGAGATGCACAACGATCCTCCGGCAGCTCTCTGCGACGGAGCCCAGTCCCTTACTCCGGCAGCTTTTGCGGATGTAATGGACGCGGTGAACAAAATAAGACCTCTCGCATACACGGGTTAGCCTGTATCCCGTCGATACAGGCAGGTCGATACAGACAATAAGTCAGGAGTGATATTATGGAAATAGGAATAGTCGGTCTCGGTCTAATAGGAGGCTCGATGGCCAAAGCAATAAGTCTCAATACGGACAATACCGTTTACGGCTATGACATATCAGAGCATACGCTAAAAAAAGCAATACTCGTGAACGCCATCGAACAGCCTCTCACAGACGAGCTTCTTCATCAGTGCGACATAGTGATGATCGCCCTCTATCCGCAGGATACGATAGACTACGTCAGAGAAAAAGCGGACATCTTCAAAAAGGGCTGTATCGTAGTCGACTGCAGCGGTGTCAAGCGTATCATCTGTAATGCTCTCATACCGCTGTCGGAAGAAAAAGGATTTCTTTTCATCGGCGGCCACCCCATGGCGGGGCTTGAGCATTCAGGCTTCACCTACGCAAAGAAATCTCTTTTCAGCAACGCGTCGATGATACTTACCCCTACAAAGGGTCCTATCGAAAGAATAAGCATTCTCAAGGAGCTGCTTACTTCGATAGGATTTACAAACATAGAAATATCGACGCCGGAGGAGCACGACAGGAGAATAGCCTTTACATCTCAGCTCGCCCATGTTGTTTCAAACGCATATATAAAAAGTCCGTCAGCAAAAATGCACGCGGGATTTTCGGCAGGCAGCTACAAAGACCTTACCCGTGTCGCAAAACTCAACGAAGACATGTGGAGCGAACTGTTTCTCGAAAACTCGGACAATCTAATCAGGGAAATAGACACGCTTATACACAGTCTTTCGGAATACAGAGACGCCATATCCGAGGGGGACCGGGAAAAACTCCGTCTTCTGCTCAGAGAGGGACGAGAACAGAAAGCTCTAATAGACGGAGAAATCTTTTAACCCTTTATAAAACAGGAGTGCTATATGATAAAAATCAGAGTTTCCGCTTCAAAAGAATACGATGTGATAATGGACAAGGGAATACTTCACGACGCGGGAATGTACATACGTGAAGCCCTCTGCGGCAGCTGCGCCGCCTCAAAAGAGAAAAAAAAGATATGTATCATAACCGATGCCACGGTAAATCCTCTGTATGCTGGAGGCGACCAGCCGCTTACATCCTCACTGATTTCATCCGGTTTTGACGTGTACAAGTACGTTTTCACCGGCGGAGAGGAGTATAAAACCATGGAGACTGTCGAAGAGATCCTCGACTATCTCACTGAAAAGAAATTTACAAGAAGCGACGCGCTGCTGGCGCTGGGCGGAGGTATAACAGGCGATGTCACAGGCTTTGCCGCCGCGGTATACCTGCGCGGCATAGACTACATACAAGCGCCCACTTCCCTTCTTGCCATCGTCGACTCCTCCGTAGGAGGCAAGACAGGCGTCAATCTCAAGGCTGGTAAGAACCTTGCCGGCGCTTTCTGGCAGCCGAGGCTTGTCCTCTTCGATCCCGATGTCCTCGGCACGCTCTCCTACGACCTGAAGCTCGACGGCGCTGCCGAAGCCATAAAGGCAGGCATGATAGCCGACAAGCTGATAATAGATTCCATAAAAATGAAACGTACTCTCGATGATCCCGAATTTCTCATGAATCTCGCTTCCCTCGCCATAGAGGTCAAGAAAAAGCTTGTGGAGGAGGATGAGCGCGACAACGGAAGCCGGCAGCTTCTCAATTTCGGGCATACCGTCGCACATGCCATAGAAAAATGCAGCAATTACCGCATACGCCACGGTCACGCGGTCGCCATAGGCATGTCTGTTGTTTCCATCGCATCCGACAGGCTCGGCTGGACAGTGGAAAAATGCTCCGAAGAGCTGACAGATATCCTTGAAAAATTCGGATTTTCGCTGAACTGTCCTTTCAGCTCGTGGGAGCTCGCCGACGCAGCGATGCAGGACAAGAAGATACGAGGCAGAGAAATAACCCTCGTAATACCTGCCGCAGTCGGCAAATGCCGTCTGAAAACGATACCTACGGAAAAGCTCGAAAGATTTATTTCCTATGGGATCCAATGATGACCTACGCCGGACACAAAAGATAAAACCCGCTGCATGCTTTGACCTCAAACACTTTGATCTCAAGCATTGAAAGGAAAAACATGGATATAAAAATAACTCCCGGAAA
>CAYYMY010000019.1:14002-22253 GCA_964473095.1 uncultured Oscillospiraceae bacterium
CTTTGATCTCAAGCATTGAAAGGAAAAACATGGATATAAAAATAACTCCCGGAAAACTCAGAGGAGCCTTAAGCGCTATCCCGTCAAAATCCCATGCTCACCGCGTGCTCATAGCACGAAGTCTTGCGGAATTTTCGGGCATACGCGCGCAGAATAAAAACGATATTCCTTCGTTTTCCATCGATATAAGCACTACCAAGGACTGTCTCAGCTCATTGTTTTCCGCTGATGCCGGGACTCCTGTCCTCAACTGCCGAGAAAGCGGCTCCACTCTCAGATTTCTCATTCCCGTAGCCGCTGCCATGCGCGGCGAAGCTGTCTTCACAGGCGCGGGCAGACTTCCTGAAAGACCTATTTCCCCTCTCAGGGAAAGCATGGAAAAGCACGGATGCGTTTTTTCCTCTCCTCATGTAGGAGCGGAGCATGCAGATACCTCGGACAGGACAGAAGAGATATGCGAGATACACGGCAGACTGAAGCCGGGAAAATATTCGATTGCAGGCGATATAAGCTCCCAGTTCATAACCGGACTTCTCTTCGCCCTTCCCCTCTTGGACGGTGACAGCACCCTCTCCCTGACCACAAAACTCGAATCATCAGGATATGTGGATCTCACCCTGAAGGTTCTTGCGGATTTCGGCATAGAAGTTAAAACCTCCCTTTCAGAAGAAGGCTTCATCATATATGAAATACCCGGCAGACAGAAATATCATGAGCCGGAGAAGCTCATCATCGAAGGAGACTGGTCCAACGCCGCCTGCTGGCTCGCCTGCGGCGCTCTTGGAGGCGACGTGACCTGTAAAAATCTCGATATGGCGTCACCTCAGATGGACAGGACCATAGTCGATATACTGAAAAAAATGGGAGCTTCCGTAACCATCGAAAAAGACAGCCTTTCCGTGAGCAGTACCGCCAAAAAAGCCCTTGAGCCCGCAGATGTGAGCGCGGCGCATATCCCGGATCTGGTTCCCGTGCTTTCTTCAGTCATGGCGGCGGCAGCCGGCGAATCCCGCATAACAGACGCTCACAGGCTCAGGATAAAAGAATCCGACAGGCTCAGCTCCGTATGCGAAACCCTCAGGCTCCTCGGCGCCGACATATCCGTCCGCGGATCTAGACTTGAGATAAACGGAAAATCCACACTCAAGGGCGGTATCATAAGCAGCCACAACGACCACAGAATAGTCATGGCGGCGACTGTGGCAAGCTGCGTATGCTCCGCCCCCGTGATCATCACCGGGGCAGAGGCTGTAAATAAATCCTATCCCGGATTTTTTGAGGATTTCATATCTCTCGGCGGTATCGCCGAAGGACTGTAATGAAACGAAGCTTACCAAAGCAGCTCACACCGCAATTTTCTTCAAGGAGGCTACATCTGATGCAATCTCAATTCGGAAAAAACATAAAAGTCGTTATCTGGGGCGGCTCTCACGAACCCTCTATCGGGGTCGATATCGAAGGACTTCCCAAGGGGACGATCATAGACATGAAAAAGCTCAGAAGCTTTTTAAAGAGAAGAGCTCCCGGAAACAGTCCTTTCTCCACAAAACGTAAGGAGCCCGACATCCCCATACCGGTAAGCGGGCTTGACCCGGTTTCCGCTCCTGTGCTTTCCGCTTCCGGCGGAAGCGCTGCGCCTGACAGCGGAAGCATTTCTCCCGACGGCGGCGAGTATATGGCAGTGACATCACCTCAAGCTGTCGTCTTTGAAATAAAAAACACCGATACTCGTTCGCGGGACTATACAGCCCTGCGCTCTGTGCCCCGTCCGGGACACGCGGACTACACAGCAAGGATCAGATACGGCGATTCTCTGAACATGTCGGGAGGAGGTCCCTTCTCCGCAAGAATGACAGCTCCCATGTGCATAGCCGGAGGTATAGCTCTCCAGCTTCTTGAAAAAAAAGGTATCTTCATAGGCGCGCACATATATTCAATAAAAGATACCGAGGATACGCCCTTTGACCCTTTAAATATACCGGCGGAGCTTCTTTCCGGTATAAAAGAAAAGGATTTTCCCGTGATTTCAGATGAGGCGGGAAAGCGCATGATAGAGCTCATTGCCGAAGCGAGAGCAGACGCGGATTCCCTCGGAGGAATAATAGAGGGCTGCGCTGTCGGACTTCCCGCCGGCATAGGAGGCGCCATGTACGACGGTCTTGAATCCTTCCTCGCGCCGATACTTTTCGGTATACCCGCTGTAAAAGGCGTGGAATTCGGAGCAGGCTTCACCGCGGCAAGGCTGAAGGGCTCGGAGAACAACGACGCTTTTTTCTACGATGACGGAAAGGTAAAAACCATAACCAACAATCACGGAGGCATCCTCGGCGGCATTACCACAGGAATGCCCCTTATAACAAGACTTGCATTTAAACCCACTCCTTCCATAGGCAGAGAACAGGATTCTGTGGATCTAGATAAAAAAGAAAAAACAAAACTCACAGTCAGGGGCAGGCACGACCCATGCGTGGCGGTAAGAGCCGTACCTGTAGTGGAAGCCGCTCTGGCGCTTGGAATTTTAGATTGTTCAATGGAGGTAAAGCAAAAATGACGGAAATCAATTTAGACAACATAAGAAAGGACATCGACGGTATCGATTCAAAAATTGCTGAGCTTTTCAGGGAAAGGATGAAAAAGTCTCTCGAAGTTGCCCGTTATAAAAAGGAAAACGATCTGGCCGTTTTAAACGACAGACGAGAAAAAGAGATTCTGCACAAGGTTTCCGAAGAGGTGGGAGAGCCCTTCGACGGCTACGCACGTCTCGTGTTCAACACGATTTTCGACGTCAGCAGATCATGTCAGAACAACTATCTTGCAAGAAAATCCGACCTTTCGGAGCGCATAAAAACGGCGCTCAAGGCAACTCCTAAGATTTTCCCTAAGAAAGCGGTCGTTGCCTGTCAGGGCGTTGCCGGCTCCCATTCACAGGCGGCCTGTGAAAAGCTCTTTGAGGTTCCGAGCATAATGTTCTTCAACAGTTTTGAGGGCGTTTTCAATGCTGTAGAAAAAGGGCTCTGCCAGTACGGCATCCTTCCTCTGGAAAACAGCTCCTACGGCTCGGTCGGCACCGTATACGACCTTATGCAGAACTACAATTTTCACATAGTAAAGAGCCTTCGTCTGCGAATAAGCCACAATCTCATGGCTAAGCCGGGCACTAAAATGTCTGATATAAAGGAGATTTTCTCTCACGAACAGGCTATCGGACAGTGCGGCGAATTTCTCAAGGCCTTGAAGGACGTCAAGATCACGGTATGTGAAAACACGGCTCTTGCCGCCAAAACGGTCGCTGAAAGCGGCAGAAAGGATGTGGCGGCCATATCATCAAAAGAATGCCTCGAGCTCTACAACCTCGAGCTGATAAAAAAACATATTCAGGTAAGCGACAACAACTATACGCGCTTCATCTGCATTTCAAAAAATCTTGAGATATACCCGGGCTCGAATAAAATCAGTCTGATTCTGTCTCTTCCGCATGTACCGTGCTCCCTTTACCACACCATATCCAAATTCGCGGCTCTCGGTATCAACCTGACGAAGCTGGAATCACGGCCTATCCCGGGAAGCGATTTTGAATTCATGTTTTACTTTGACATGGACGCCTCCATATATTCGGATGAGCTGATAAATCTTCTCAGCGAACTGGAAAATCAGCCGGAGACCTTCGTCTTCCTCGGCTGCTACACGGAGGGACTGTAGATGACTTTCGGTCTTATCGGCAAAACTCTTGCCCACAGCTATTCCAAGGAAATCCATGAGGCTCTGGGAAAGTACAAATATGAGCTTTTCAGCTTTTCTCAGGATGAGATGAAAAGGTTCATTGAAAAAAGAGATTTCGACGGACTCAACATAACCATACCCTATAAAAAGGATGTGATCCCTCTATGCGACCGTATATCGGCCCTTGCGGAAAAGATAGGCGCTGTGAATACTCTGTACTGGAAGGATAAGGAGCTGATCGGTCACAATACCGATTACGAAGGCTTCCTGTACGCCGCGCGCCACGCGGGTATATCCTTCGGAGGAAAAACGGTTCTCATTCTCGGAAGCGGCGGCACGTCCCTGATGACAAGACACGCCGCCGCTGACATGGGAGCGAGTCGCGTTATAATAGCATCGCGCCGAAAAACTTCCTCCGCGCCTGCTCACCGCACCGGAGCATTTGAGACTGTCTCATATGCGGAGCTTTCCGAAATGCGCGATGAGATAGAGGTCATAGTGAATACGACGCCTGTCGGAACCTTCCCCAACAATCTGGAGAGCCTCATATCTCTCGGCGATTTCAGCTCATGCAAAGCGGTGATAGATGTAATATACAATCCATTCAAAACAAAGCTGCTTCTTGACGCGGAAAGGCTGGGGATACGCCATACCAACGGACTTCCCATGCTCGTCGCTCAGGCAGCTGCCGCGGCAGGATACTTTTTCGGTACTCCCGGCGCATTTGAAAGTGAAAACGAAAAGATAATATCCGCTCTTGAAGAAAAGCTTCGCAACATCGTTCTCATCGGCATGCCCGGGTGCGGTAAATCCACCATAGGAAGGATGATTTCCTCCATTACCGGCAGGACTTTCATCGATATGGACGATGAGATAATCCGGGAGGCAGGCATTTCCATACCGGAAATCTTTAAGAAAGAGGGGGAGGCAGGTTTTCGCCTGCGCGAGTCCGATACCGCAGAGCGTTTAGGCAAGGAAAAAGGACTGGTGATAGCCACCGGCGGAGGCACCGTCCTCAACCAGAAAAATGTTGACGCGTTGAAGCAAAATGGTATTATTATACTTATAAAGCGTAACGCATATACTCTTGCAACTAAGGGACGCCCGCTTTCAAAGGATCTGGAAACGCTGAAGAAGATGGAAAAGGAAAGGCTTCCTTACTATGAAGCCGCCGCGGATGCGACTTTTATAAATGTAAGATCACAGTCAAAGCCGAAGCTTGCTGCGGACGTCAAAGGATTTTTGAGGCGGATACAGGCAAAACATCAATGACTTTCCTGCCCGCCGGGAGGTGTGTTATGAGTAAAAAAGATTTAAGAAGAAGCTGCATAGACTGCACAGTCACGGCATGTGACGACAACGGAGCCAAATATTCGACGTGATGAATTGCAAAAAGCTCGGTATCGCCACCTGCGTCGGTCGCTCTTTATTATTATCATTTTTCAGTTGTATGTTACTCTATAGATGAAGCACCCTGTCTTTTATTTCCTGAGTCCTGCCCTGATTCCAGAACTGAGTCCCTATATACCCGCAGGTACGTCTTGCCACGAACATCTTACCCTGATTTCTGTTACCGCAGCTTGGGCATTCCCACACGAGCTTTCCGGAATCGTCGGAAACTATCTTTATCTCTCCGTCGTATCCGCAGCTCTCGCAGTAATCGCTCTTGGTGTTGAGCTCCGCGTATACGATATTGTCGTATATGAACCTCATGACCGAAAGCACAGCTTCTGTATTGCTCTGAAGGTTAGGCACTTCCACATAGCTTATAGCGCCGCCAGGTGAAAGCTTCTGAAACTCCGACTCGAATTTCAGCTTGCTAAACGCGTCTATCTCCTCCGTAACGTGTACGTGATAGCTGTTCGTTATGTAATTCTTGTCCGTAACACCCTTTATGATACCGAATCTCTTCTGCAGGCATTTTGCGAATTTATAGGTTGTCGATTCCATCGGAGTACCGTAAACGGAATAACTGATGTGCTCAGCAGCCTTCCATTCGGCACACTTGTCGTTGAGTCTCTGCATAACCGAGAGCGCAAATTTCTGTCCTTCCGGTGATGTGTGGGTTTTACCCGTCATCCTCACGCACATTTCGCAAAGTCCCGCGTATCCGAGGGATATGGTCGAATAGCCGTCATAGAGCAGCTTGTCTATCTTTTCGCCTTTTTTAAGTCTCGCCAGCGCTCCGTGCTGCCAGAGTATAGGCGCAACGTCCGATGTCGTGCCGAGAAGGCGTTCATGTCTGCATCTCAGAGCTCTGTGGCAGAGCTCAAGCCTTTCATCGAGTATCTTCCAAAATCTGTTCATGTCTCCCTGAGCCGAGCATGCGACATCTACCAGATTTATAGTTACGACTCCCTGATTGAATCTGCCGTAGTATTTTCTCGAGCCGTCCGGATTTCTCTGTCCGTCCTCCACAGTCGGGAATGAACGGCATCCCATGCATGGATAAACATCGCCCTTCTTGAGCTGTCTCATGACTTTTGCGGAGATATAGTCAGGCACCATGCGCTTTGCAGTGCACCTTGCCGCCAATTCCGTCAAATACCAGTACGGCGCGTCTTCTGTCACGTTGTCTTCGTCGAGCACGTATACAAGCTTAGGGAACGCCGGTGTTATCCATACGCCCTTTTCATTTTTAACTCCCTGTATTCTCTGTATCAGAACTTCTTCTATGAGCATAGCCAGGTCATCTCTCGTCCTTCCTTCAGGCACCTCGTCGAGATACATGAACATCGTGACGAACGGAGCCTGTCCGTTACATGTCATGAGTGTGATGAGCTGATACTGTATTGTCTGTATACCGCTCTGGATTTCTTTTTTCAGCCTTCTTTCAACAATCTTTGAGATTATATTAACATCTATAGGCTCACCGCATTCCTGTCTTTCAGCTATGACCTGCTCTCTTATCCTCTGTCTGCTCACGTCTACGAACGGAGCCAGATGAGAAAGGGTGAACGACTGTCCGCCGTACTGATTGCTCGCCACCTGAGCCACTATCTGCGTGGTGATATTGCATGCGGTCGAAAAGCTGTGCGGCTTTTCTATTAAGGTTTCACTTATGACCGTCCCGTTCTGGAGCATATCCTCCAGATTCACAAGGTCGCAGTTGTGTTCTTTCTGCGCGAAATAATCGGAATCATGAAAATGTATCATACCTTCTTCGTGAGCTTTTACTATATCCTCAGGAAGGAGTATCCTCATGGTCAGATCCTTGCTGACTTCTCCTGCCATATAGTCTCTCTGCGTGGAGTTGATAACCGGATTCTTGTTGGAATTTTCCTGATTGACTTCCTCGTTGATATTTTCTATGAGGGAAAGTATTCCGTTATCTGTCGTGTTGGATTTACGGGAAAGCTCTCTTTTGTATCTGTATCTGACATACTTCTGAGCGACTTCATATCCGCGCATTTCCATTATTCCCGTTTCCACCATGTCCTGTATGTCTTCGACATGCACCGCGTGAGGCATCTCAGAGATCTTCCCTGCCACAGTATCGGCTATTGCCTGTATCTGGAAGTCATTGAGCTTATGTATGTTGTCCACCTCGTTGTTTGCCGCCTTTATGGCATTGACTATCTTTAGAAGATCAAAATCAACTTCTTCTCCGCTTCTCTTTATAACTTTTACCTTTACATCCATTCTCCTTCTCCTCTTACTTGCTGCACCATGCAGCCCCTGCAGAGACTGCACTTCTTTATGAACTATATATTCCATATTATTGTGATATTTTTAAAAACCCGGCACTATATGTAGTGTCGGGTTTCATTATAGTATTCTGTAGAAAAAAAGTCAAGTATAAATGGCGCTGATTTCATGTATTTTTATGTTTTTTTGCTCGGCACAGTTAAATATTTGCCCGCTGAATCACACCGCGCCTCGCGTTGCCGCTATACAAAACACCGCAAAACACCGGGATTTCGTATGCCCGCGAAATCCCGGTGTTTATGGCGTCCCTGGGGCGATTCGAACGCCCGGCACCTGCTTTAGGAGAGCAGTGCTCTATCCAGCTGAGCTACAGAGACATATCATACATAATTTAATTATCAGCGCCGGCGCTCCGTTTAAAGCTTCCGTTCCGTTCCGCTACCGCGCTTCATTATAATAGCACAACTGCCTTCCGGTTTTCAAGTGCTTGTGTGAGAAAGACTAACCAAAATCTCTTAATCGTCAAGACATATGCTACAGCCTTATATACGCTTTCTGTTCGTCATACCAAATGAAATCCCCAGAGTGGTAGTTCTGGGGATTTTTGCTTTGTGTGCAAATGCACATTATATTCGTTTCTTTGCCTACTGGTATTCTATATCATACTCAACATTCTTGTCAAATGTGCTTATCTATGTTTTCTAAGGAAAACCAGAGAAGATGTCAAGCCTGCGCCTGTCATAAGCATAATGGCAATCCAAAGAGCAAAGGTACTGTTATCTCCTGTCTCTGGTGTGCTGTCTGTATCAGCAGTTCCTGTTGTGGAGTCAGTGCTTGTTGTTCCTGTTGTGGAAATGCTGGAGTCAGTGCCTGTCGTTCCTGT
>CAYYMY010000020.1:0-21883 GCA_964473095.1 uncultured Oscillospiraceae bacterium
TATATTAAAAATAACTGATACCCTCTATAAAAACTGTCTAAATTATTGACAAAGTCCCATATATACAAACAAAAAAGTACTTTGGGACGAAGTCCCTTTGTAAGTACTTAATACTTATAGTTATTCCTATATACCACACTATCAACAACCTAAATATCGCCTTAAAAACAACATATACAACTGACAAAACCAGCATATACAATTGTTAAAAGGGGTTTTCCGTACAAAAATTATCTCCCTCTCGAAACATTTTCATCCACCCAGTTTTCAATCTCCAAATTTGGCACACGTTCAAACTCTCGGACATTATTCGTCACCAAGATCATATTCTCTGCTCTTGCATGAGCCGCAATCAGCATATCAAGCGACCCGATGGGTGTTCCCCTGTTTTGTAGATAAGATCGAATTTCTCCGTATTCTACCGCCGCCTTTTCTCCAAAAGGGAAAATACTAATTGGCGCCAAAAAATGTAATAATGCCAGCTCATTCTTTGCCGGAGCTGAACTAAATTTTACCCCATACTCCAGCTCTGCCAAAGTGACCGAAGAAATACAAAGTCCTCCGTCTAATTTCTCATGAAGCTGTTTTAAGACACTTTCTGGTTTTCTTTTCATAACATAAATGCAGATATTGGTATCTAACATATAGGTCATAAAATCTCTCTCTCTTCCTGAACTCCCTGATTCCGTCCATTCTCAAAAATATCATCAGTAAAGCTGCTCAAGCCATACATAAAAGTCTCCCATAGGGAGTCTTTTGGAACTAAGAGTACCGCATCTCCAAGTTGTTGAACAACAACCTCATCTACATTAAAGCGAAACTTCTTCGGCAAGCGCACTGCCTGACTTCTTCCATTCTCAAAAATTTTCGCTGTTTCCATAATACTCACCTCCTATTATTAGTATATATCATGGTATATACTATATGTCAAGCGCTTTTAAATTATCCCACCATTTTTCAAGTAAAATAGAAATATCAGACTGTAGACAAAATAATAAATTATGAATCGGGAGGAGCTTGGGCTCATTTACAGTTTTTCATCTGCCTGCCCCTTTAAGTATCCATTGCCGCGGCCTTTCCCCTCATCTCATCAGGTGTTGGTCAGTATCACCTTTTCCACTACATTCGCGACGTCTTCGCATGAATCGCAGCAATTTTCAAGCTGCTCGTACAAAGATGTCCAGGCAGCAATCTTCACCGCATCTCCGCTTTCCGAATACAGACGGTGCATCGCTTCGGCAAACAGCCTGTCTCCTTCTTCCTCCAGACGGTTTATTTCAATGATGCTCTCTCTTATTTTTTTCGATTTTCTGAAATTGGAGAATTCCTTCATCATTGACTTCATTTCTTCGCAGCATCGGATTATAAGTGAAACGAACTGGAGAGAATCTTCCCGCAGAGAAGTGATATTATACATGTACATCCTGAGAAGCACATCCTCAAGACTGTCCGTCACATCATCGATGATGCTTGCCAGTTCCAGTATGTACTCTCTGTCTATTACCGTGATAAATTCTTTAAGCAGCTTTTCGAGCATATTGTGCTTAGCCACATCCGCTTCATGTTCTATCCTGTGCATTTCATCGATGTTCTGCGACATCATGCCCGGATCGAAATTCTGCATATTATCGTACAGCTTTTCAGCCGCATCGCACGCATACGAAACTCCTTCCGAAAGCATAGCGAAATAATCGTGTTCTTTTTTGCGTCCCATGTTCATATCCTCCGTTTAGAACAACCACATAAATAATTTTGCCATGAAAAACCCTATAAGACCGCAGCCCGGGAAGGTCAGTATCCAGGTAAGTCCCATGTCTTTGACTATGCCCCAGTTTACGCTCGACAGTCTGCGGGCAGCTCCCACTCCCATTATCGCCGTAGTCTTGGTATGAGTCGTCGACACCGGCATGCCAGTCAGTGAAGACAGCAGCAGACATCCGCCTCCTGCGATATCCGCAGCAAAGCCCTGATATTTTTCCAGCTTAACCATATCCATGCCCACCGATTTTATTATACGGTATCCGCCTATTGAAGTACCCAGTCCCATAACGAGACTGCACAGCAGCATCAGCCATACCGGAATCTGAAATGTCGTAGCTCCACTCTGTCCGTTCACGAGAAAAATCCCCAGCATGAACACTCCCATGAATTTCTGTCCGTCTTGGGCGCCGTGCATGAATGCCATAGTCGCGCCTCCCGCTATCTGCGCACCACCGAAAAACCGGGTAGTCCTGCTCCTGTCCATCCTCCGGCAGATGAGCGTTATCAGCTTTGAGACAAGCCAGCCGAAAGCAAATCCCAGAATAGTCGACAGAATAAGACCGTATATAACCTTTATCCACTCGTTTCCGTTGATTCCGTCAAGACCGCTGTGCAGCGCTATCGCAGCTCCCGAAATACCGGCTATCAGAGCATGGCTTTCACTGGTGGGTATTCCAAACCACCAGGCGGCTGTTGCCCACGTTACGATTGCAACCAGAGCCGCGCAGAGAGCTATAAGAGCCTCTGAAGAATCTCCTCTGAAATCCACCATATTGTATATGGTGGCGGCAACGCTGGCATTTATCATCGTCATGACAAACACTCCGATGAAGTTGAACACCGCGGCCATGACTATGGCGCTTCGCACGCCTATCGCTCTTGTAGAGACGCATGTTGCTATGGCATTAGGCGCGTCGGTCCATCCGTTTACCAGTATTACCGCGAGAGTAAGCAGGACAGTCACCGCCAGAACGGGACTTGACGTCACCTGTTCGAAAAAAGCAAAAAACGAAATCGTCATATCTTGACCTCTTTTTTACATAAATTACACTTGTTTTTTTACAATTATAAATAAATATCTCTATAAGGTCACGCTTATTTGAAGAAATTTACATATAATTTACATCCGAGGTCACATCACCCCAAATCACCGGCGACACTGCACATACAGTATGTTATAGTAATAACATAACAGCAAAGAAGGTCGTGCCCTGCGCACAGCCTTTTTTGCTTTGCCGTGCCGCACCACGCTCTGCTTATATTCAGGTATGGCATTTCCGGCATGAATTATATATAATATATGTTATAAACCACGAATGTAAGGCGGTGACATTATGGCGGACAGCAATGCAAGCAGACTTAAACTGTATACGGTAGCGCTGATATACACCTTTTCAATAGGTTTTTCATTCCTTGCGATAAAAAAGTGTGTACCTTTCGCCGATTCTCTGACGATACTGACATACCGATACGATTTCGCCCTTCTCGGAGTCGCTGTCTGGCTAGCGGGATGCCGCTTCACCGGCAGGCTGCCCGAAAAGAAGAAGGATCGACCTAAATCCAAGCTACATCTTACAGCAGCCTTCTACATAGGCTTTATGGCTCTTCAGATTACCGCCATGTTCTTTGCCACTTCCATAGAGGGCTCAATAGTATTTGCTATCGTTCCTATCTGGGCAAAGATAATAGCAAGGATATTTCTCGGAGAAAAATCTACTCTGCCGCAGAATATATTCGTCATTGTCACAGTATCAGCGCTGATAATTCTCATCATACTGGAGGCAACCGATCTGAGCATGTCTCTGCCTGGAATAGTGATAATGACTCTTGCCAGCTTTTCCATGGCCATCAGCAACGTATTCATGCGCTATGTACGAGGCACTTTCAAGCCTATTGAAATAACTAAAACCATCACCATCGGCGGTTTTGTGATATTCAACGCCGTTTCACTGATAAGAGCTGCCGCAACTGACGGATTCGACATGCTCATAGAGCCTCTCACACATCCTCAGTTCGTTATTGCCATAGCCTTCCTCGGTATTTTCTGCATACTGCTGTCGGCACAGTTCATAGCATACATGCTTGCTCATATGGAGATAATCCAGTCAACCATATTCGGCAACGCTTCCACGGCGATATCCATAATAGCCGGCGCTGTAATACTCGGTGAGCCTCTCACCGTATATCACATTCTGTGCGCCGCCCTGATACTCATCGGGGTCGTAGGGCTTGCACTTGCTCCCGCGCCTGCGGAAAACAGCGGCAGAAAGCTGGAGGATCACAGAGATGACGCGAAGGAGTCCGAACATCTCCGCGGCGAATAAATCACGCAGACTTTTTTGCTTTCAAGGCAATCACATCATTGACAAAAATAACTATTATAATAGAAGTAAGGAGATAATTCATGGAATTTCTTAATACAGCTTTTGAAACGGCTGCAATATACTATACAATGGCAGTGCGGTGGATATTTCTTGCTCTGTCGCTTTTCATACTCGCAAGGCAGATACGTTCTCTCCTGCGAGCGAGAAATCCTTCCGAAATATGGGCATACCTCGGATGCCCCGACGGCACCAGCGTGCCTCTCACTCACTGGGAAAATCTTATCGGAAGAAGCCGCGGATGCGACGTCATACTGAACCTCAACAGCGTATCACGAAGTCACGGCACACTCATAAGAGATTCGGAAGGGGTGTGGAAATACAACGACCTCAACTCAAAAAACGGCTCTGCCATAAACGGAATCCCTGTCACAGAGGCCACAGTTCTTAAAGCCGGAGACGTTCTCACCATCGCAGGCTCGGATTTCACCATCTATCCCGTGAGCCTTGAGGAGAGAATGGCAAACATAGAGAAAAGAAAGAGAAAAACTCATCCCGTATCACCATGGCCGTCTCTGGCTGCGCTGACGCTTTTTCAGCTACTCATGGTGATACAGTTTCATATATCTCTCGGAGATGAATTCCCGGCACAGCTCCCCTTTGCGGTGGGACTTCTCTGCGCTCTCATGTGGATCTACGTCATAGTGATGAGAATGTTCAAGCGTGTGGGATTTGAAATGGAAATGATAGCCTTCTATCTCTCCACCCTCAGCCTTGCGGTAACTACATCCGCCTATCCTTCCACCGTGCTCAAGCAATCGCTGTGCGTAGTGATGGGAGTCGCACTTTTTTTCGGATTATGCTGGTTTCTGAGAGACCTTAACAGAGCGAAAAAAATCGTATATATACTGATGGGAATAAGCGTGCTTTTGCTTCTTATCAACCTGGTGTTCGGTACCACCAAATTCGGCGCGGCAAACTGGGTAAGTATAGGGGGCTTCACTATCCAGCCTTCGGAGCTCGTAAAGATAGTGTTCATCTACGTGGGCGCTGCAACTCTCGATGAATTGCAGCAGCGAAAAAACCTGACCATATTCATGCTGTTCTCCATATTCTGTCTCGGCTGTCTCGCTATCATGGGAGACTTCGGTACGGCACTGATATTCTTCGTGACCTTCCTGATAATCTCATTCCTCAGGAGCGGCGATTTCTCAAAACTGATATTGATAGTAGGAGCCGCCGGACTTATGGGAATGATGGTGCTGAGGTTCCGTCCTTATATAGCGAGCAGATTCGACACCTGGGGACACGTATGGGACGACCCTACGGGCAGCGGTTTCCAGCAGGTGCAGACCATGACATCGGCCGCAAGCGGCGGTATGCCGGGACTTGGCGCAGGTGAAGGTAATTTCAGCGATGTCGCAGCCGCAAGCACAGACCTGGTTTTCGGTCTTCTGAGCGAGGAATGGGGGCTGATAACCGCTATACTGGCAGTAATGTGCATAATAACTCTCGGAGTTTTCGCGGTACGCTCCATCATAGCCGGAAGATCGACATACTACAGCATAGCCGCCTGCGCGGCGACATCCATGTTCATATTCCAGACTATACTGAACGTGTTCGGCTCCGTAGACCTTCTGCCGCTCACAGGAGTCACCTTTCCTTTCGTCTCATCGGGAGGCACGAGTATGATCGCGTCATGGGGACTTCTGTCCTTCCTTAAGGCCGCCGATACGAGGCAGAACGCAAGCTTTGCCATAAGGCTCGATAAGAAAGGTGAATTTGAAAACGAACTTGAAAGCAGCGGTCCTGAAAATCCCGAGGATATTTTCAATGCGGTGGATCACAGCAGAGAACACACACAGCGCAGACAGCCTTCCCGAGAAGAATACAGCAGGCGAAGCAAGGATACCACCATGATAAAGAGCTCCGATCCCATAAGGAACAGGCAGATAAAATACGAAACCATATCCGATGACGAATTTTTCGACAACCTCGAACATATACGTCCTGAAGAAAGTTTCGAAGAACAGTGGGAAAAAGTTGCTCCGGCAGGTAAACCGAAAAGCAGAAAATCCTCCGGAGCCTCATCTGGAGCTAAAAAAGACAATCCGTACAAGTCAAAAGAGCCGTACAGACCGTCAAGGTCCCGCAAACCGACGGGTCGAACTTCAAGTTCTGCCGGGTCATCGGCTTCTCCGTCAGGTGCGAGACCAGAAAAACAGGAAAGCGAAAAACTGACTCTTGAGGATATATTCGGTGAAGATGAAAAGGAAAGCAGGAAAAGGAGATAAAATATGAAAAAAATAGAAAAACGCGCTATAATGTGTCTCCTTTTAGGATTCGTACTCATTCTCGGAGTGGGCGTATTTTCCTACAGATATGTCACCCAGGGCGATGAATGGGTTTCCTATGAAGGCAACCGCGATGTATACTCGCGAGGAGATCTCGCTAAAGGCTCGCTCTACGATACCAACGGCAGAATACTCATGCAGAACACAGCGGACGGAATGACCTTTAATGAAGATTCCGACGTTCGTTGCGCGCTCATGCATATCACGGGAGATAAGGACAACAACATATCCACGGGAGCCAACAGGGCGCTTATCGATGAGCTTATAGGATACGACCTGATAAACGGCATATATTCTCTGGATAACGCAGGTAGCGATGTAACTCTCACCCTCGACGCGGATGTATGCGCCACCGCCTACAGAGCTCTCGACGGCAGAAACGGAGCAGTTGGTGTATACAATTATGAAACGGGGGAAATCATATGCATGGTAAGCTCTCCCACCTACGACCCCGAAAACCCTCCTTCACTTTCGGCGGACGACAATTCAGGAGTATATATAAACAGATTCACCTCAGCCACATTTCCTCCCGGCTCTATTTTCAAGCTGGTGACGGCTGCCGCGGCCATCGAGAACCTCGATGACGCCTACACCTATACAGTCAACTGCACCGGCCTCGAAGATTACGGTCACGGAGACAAGGTTACGGATTTGGACGCTCACGGGACCGTGGATCTTGAAAAAGCTCTCGAAGTATCATGCAACGTGTATTTCGGTAAGCTTTCGGAAAAGCTCGGAGGAAATCTGATAGAAAAATATGTCGACAAAGCAGGTCTTTCTGACAGCATCGACATAAACGGCATAGAAACAGCCGCAGGCAGCTTCGAATACCCTGATGGAGGAGTCAATCTAGCCTGGACAGGCATAGGTCAGTACAAGGATATGGTAAATCCATGCTCCATGATGATATATATGGGCGCTATAGCGAACAACGGCACGGCTGTAATGCCTTCCATCATAAAACCCACTACATTCATAGACAGACAGCTCTCAAAGCTCCCTAAATTCGGGACACAGACAAAAAATATGATAGAAGCTTCCACCGCCGCGTCTCTCAAAACCATGATGGCAAACAACGTGGAAAACAATTACGGCACAGATATGTTCCCGGGGCTCAATGTATGCGCCAAGTCAGGTACTGCCGAAGTCGGAGGAAACAAAGAACCTAACGCATGGTTTGCAGGCTTCCTCGATGACGAATCAAATCCTTACGCCTTCATCGTACTCGTTGAAAACGGAGGATACGGCGCCAGCGTAGCAGGCAAGGTAGCCAATCAGGTGCTTCAGGATATAGTGGATTAGAAAAAACAACTGCGGAAAGGATGTCAACATAAAATGAAACACGATATTGCACTGTCAGGCGTATGTCCTGTAAAACTCGAATTTGAACTCGACAACAACGTGGTAAGAAACGTCAGATTCACCGGAGGCTGCAACGGCAATCTCAAGGCTCTGTCAGCGCTCGTCGACGGCATGAGCGTAGAGCAGGTCAGAGAAAAACTGCTGGGAATAACCTGCGGTTTCAAATCCACCTCGTGCTCCGATCAGCTTGCCCGCGCTCTCGCGGAGGTTGCCGGAGAAGAAAATGCCGAATCATAGACAGCTTGGGGGAAATGGTAAAATGGGGAAATTACTGATACGACTGTTCATCAAGGATCATGAAAACACCGGCGATCCGAAAGTGCGTGAAAGCTATGGCAAGTTCGCCGGTATCGTGGGTATAATATCGAACGCATTCCTGTGCGCTTCAAAGATAATAATAGGCGCGATATCGGGCAGCATAGCCATAATAGCCGATGGTATCAACAATCTTGTAGACGCTTCATCGTCCATAATCACCCTCATCGGTTTCAAGCTGGCGGCTCAGCCCGAGGATAAGGACCATCCCTACGGTCATGCCCGCATAGAATATCTGACAGGGCTTTTTATCTCCGTATTCATCATTGTCATCGGTGTGCAGCTTTTGAAAACTTCCGCGGATAAAATCCTTAATCCCGATCCCGTGGAGTCCGGATATGTGACTGTCATAGTGCTCGTACTTGCCATACTTATCAAGCTCTGGCAAGCTCTTTTCAATGTAAGTATCGGCAGAAAGATAAATTCTCTCACACTGATGGCTACCGCAGCAGACAGCCGCAACGACGTTATATCCACTTCGGCGGTCCTGCTCAGCATTATCATAAACCGTTTTTCCGGCATACATACAGATGGTTTTATGGGCTGTCTCGTCGCCCTGTTCATAATATGGTCGGGCATACAGCTCGTGCGTGAGACCGTAAGTCCGCTCCTGGGAGAGGCTCCCGACGACGAGCTTGTATCAATCATAGTTGAAATAACGAAAAAAGAGCAGGGAATCCTCGGTATACACGACCTGATGGTTCACAATTACGGTCCCGGCAAAGTATTCGCCTCCATGCATGTGGAGGTCGACGCGGACGGAGATCTCATGAAAAGCCATGACATGATAGACAATCTGGAAAGGCATATAAAGGACTCCCTGAACATAGAATTTGTCATACATATGGATCCGGTACGTATAAACGATCCTCTGATAAACAAGCTCAGGAAGGCCGTATCGGAGGCTCTCGCTCCCCTTCCGGGCGTGGAGAGCATACACGACTTCAGAATAGTTCCGGGACCTACCCATACCAACGTGATATTCGACGTCGTACTTGATATCGTATCTCCTCTGTCTGAAGAGGAGATACAAAAAGCCGCCTCCGACGCTGTGAAAACACAGGTCGGAGACAGCTATTTCGTCGTTATAACCTTTGATAAAGCTTATACTAAGCTCGGTGATGAGAAGAATTGCGGTGAAAACTGATCAGTACCGACTTTACATACAGGGCATACGAAGTCTTCCGGAAGCTCGTCCCCTTCATATACATATCCGCATATGTCGCAGACAAATCCTTTTTTCCTATCTGCCCTGCTTTCTTCACATACCGTCTCCGCCTTCTCTTCTTCGCCGGCTTTTCGGCATGCCGCAAGTTCTTCAGCCAGAGCTTTTACTTTAGCTTCACTTTCATCGTTTAATGACGATTTTATCGTGACATTGTTTTCTGCCATAACGATATCTTTTGACTTCTCAAGCATTCCCTTCATGGTTCTCATGGCAGTAGGACCCCATGTACCGTTCTCTATGAAGCCTACGAATCTGTTCTGAAAATTTCTTTCCGTAAGCGCTTCTATGAAATGCTTCATGAACGGGAACACATCTCCGTTGTAAGTGGTCGTCGCAAGTACAAGTCTGTCATATCTGAACGCATCCTCCACAGCTTCCGCCATATCGCATCTGGCTAGGTCATTTACAGCTACAGTTACGCCTTTTTTCGTCAGCTCCTCCGACAGCATTTCAACAGCCTTTTTCGTATTGCCGTAAACCGAAGTATAGCATATGCATACACCCTCCGACTCCGGTCTGTATGAGGACCATGTGTCGTACAGGTCGATGTAATATCCGAGATCGTCCTTAAGCACAGGTCCGTGAAGAGAACATATCAACTCGACATTGAGCTTTTTAAGTTCTCCGAGCACTGCCTGCACCTGAGCGCCGTATTTCCCCACGATGCCGATGTAGTATCTTCTCGCTTCACACGCCCAGTCCTCTTCCACATCCAGCGCGCCGAACTTGCCGAAGGCATCTGCCGAAAACAATATCCTGTCAAATGCATCGTAAGTCATCATGACTTCAGGCCAGTGCACCATAGGAGCAAAGAGGAACGAAAGCTTCCTGTTTCCCAGATCGAGCTCGTCTCCGTTCTCCACTTCATAGCGGTGTTCCAGCTTTATGTGCGGGAAAAACTGTTCTATCATCTTGAACGTCTTTTTGTTTCCCACTATGGTGGTATCCGGATATTCGTTTACAAAAGCTCCTATGGAAGCCGAGTGGTCGGGCTCCATATGCTGGACTATAAGATAATCGGGCGTTCTGTTGCCGAGAAGCTCTCTTATATTGCCCAGCCACTCCGATGTCCTGCTTCTGTCTATTGAATCTATAACCGCTATCCTTTCGTCAAACACTATATATGAATTATAGGCCATCCCGTTTGGGATCACATACTGACCTTCAAACATATCGAGTTCATGGTCGTTAGCTCCGATGTAAACAACGGAATCCGTGATTTTTTTGAACACTTTGTTTCCTCCCGAATTCTTTATATTAAAATTTTAAGCGATTTGTTATAATTATAACACAAACCGCCGGTTTATCAAAACCTATTGAAAGGGAATCAACGTAAAATAAAATGAACCTATACAGGTTTACGCCCGGTAAAACCACGCCTTCATCGTATCCAACACCTGAATCAGCTCATCTTCCTTTATCACATAAGGCACCATTGCATACATATATCTCAAAAACGGCCTGCTGAATACTCCGCGTTCATATGCAAATTCCTGAAAACCTTCCAGAGATTTTTCATCTTTGACTTCAACGCACACACAGCCTCCCATTATTCTAATATCTTCTATCCGTTCATCTTTTAATCCATTCATTTCACGTCTTGTGATCTTCTCTATATTATCTATCTTTGACATATAGTCTTCGTTTTCAAACAGCTCTATGGATTTTAACGCCACGCTGCATGCCAGCGCGTTTCCCATGAAGGTCGGTCCATGCATGAGCGCTTTCTCGGGAGCATCGCTGTAAAATCCCTCATATACTTTACTTCTCGCCACCGTCGCGGCATGGCCGATATATCCTCCGGTAAGCGCTTTCCCGAGCACCAGGATGTCCGGAAGCACGATATCGGAAACAAATCGGTATCCGGTACGCCCGAAGCCTGTGGCTACCTCATCGAAAATGAGCAGCACATCGTATCTGTCGCACAGTTCCCTCGCCCTTTTCAGGAATGAAATATCGTACATCCTCATTCCTCCCGCTCCCTGAAGGAGGGGCTCTGCTATGAAGCAGCTGAGCTCTTCGTGATGCTTTTCAAAAGCTTCTTCAAGAGCATCTGTTCTTGAAGGTATATTATATACATTTTTCTTAGGTCCGTATGCTCTAAGCACGAAATGATAATCCTCATCATCTCCGACTTCCATCGTCCTGAAAGTATCGCCGTGATACGAATGCTCTAAAGCAAGCACTTTATTCTTTCTCATATCTCCTCTGTTGACATAGTACTGGAGCGCCATCTTCAGCGCTACTTCTACTGCTACACTTCCCGAATCGGAAAAGAAGCAGCAGTCCAGATCTCCCGGAAGCCAATCTGAAAGTTTTTCAGCAAGTTTGAGCGCCGGCTCATGGGTAAGCCCGCCCAGCATAACATGAGAAAAGCTGTCCACCTGTTCTTTGACAGCCGCGTCCAGCACAGGATGCTTATATCCGTGTATAACGCTCCACCATGACGAAACGGAGTCTATCATCTTCTTTTCTTCGGTATACAGATAAACTCCTTCCGCAGCTTTTATCATATAAGGCGGCTTCATCGTCTTCATCTGTTCGTAAGGATACCATATCATGCTTTTTTCTCCTCATATATCTGTCTTATCTTTTCTTCTGTAATATCTATGCTTTTATCATTTTCTCCGACACATGCCAGCACCTCAAGACCTGTATATATCTCACACATCCTAGCATTGTCCTCCTCCATCACATCGCCCGGATGGAATCTGTTCAGTATTATCCCCCTTACATCCATACCGCGGTTTTTCATGTATTCAGCAGTGACCGTGACGTGATTTATCGTCCCCAGCCCCGCGTCTGCAACTATTATGCATGGAATGCCGAATGCCTTTATTATGTCTTCAAGCCTTATGTCTGCTCTGCCTTCCTCATACCTCACGGGACATACTATGCCTCCGGACCCTTCCACCGTGACAAAATCATATTCGGAGCATACATTTTCAAACCTCTCCGCTACGACGTCCGCATCTATTTCCCTGTGCTCAAGACGCGCCGCTAAATGAGGCGAACAGGCTTTTTCATATACATACGGACACATTTCCTCCACCGGCTGAGCGATACCCGATATCTCCTTCACATGCACGGCATCTCCAGGTATCAGTCTGCCCTTTTCATCCCTTACGTTCCCGCTCATCGCTGCTTTGTAATACCCTGCCTTCATACCTGTCTCGTGCAGTCTTTTTACAAGCAGTCCGCATACATATGTCTTTCCTATATCTGTTCCTGTCCCTACAACGAATATCCTGCCACTTCTATCCATCAAATCTCACCTCGTATCCCATATTCTTAAGCTTCTCCATATCTCTCTCCACGCTTATGCCTGCCGTGGTGAGCATATCTCCTGATATGGCTGCATTGGCTCCGGATCTGAAACAGTCATATCCTTCACTGCCAAGCAGTCCTCTGCCGCCGGCAAGCCTTATGAAAGCATCAGGCAGTATGAACCTGAAGATTGCGGCGCATCTGCCGGCTTCCTCTGCACTTACCACCTCGCTGCTCTCAAGTTCGGTACCTTTTATCGGGTTCAGGAAATTAAGAGGTACGGATTTTATCCCCAGCCTCCTCGCCTCAAGCGCCATATCTATCCTGTCCTCCATACTTTCTCCGAGACCTATTATCCCTCCTGAGCATACATCAAGTCCCGCCCTCTGCGCCGCTTTTATCGTCTCAAGCTTCTCATCATAAGTGTGGGTAGTACAGATTTCGGGAAAATAGTTTCTCGAAGTTTCCAGGTTGCAGTGCACTCTTGAGGCTCCCGCTTCCTTTATTTTTCTGAAGTGCTCCTCTCCGAGAAGTCCGAAAGAAACACATATTTCCATATTTATGCCTTTTTTCTTCAGGTTTTCTGACATGGCTCTTATCGATTCGCACGCCCTGTCCGTCTCCTCCTCGGAAAGCCTTTTCCCTGATGTCACTAAGGAATATCTGAGCACGCCTTTCCTCCCGGCCGCTTCCGAATCCTTTACCAGCTTATCCGTTTTCATCAGACCGTAGACTTCCGTGCCGCCAAGGCTGCGCTTGACGCTCTGGGCGCAGAATTTACAGTCCTCTCCGCATCTGCCGCTCTTAGCGTTCACTATGGTGCACATATCAAAGACATTACCGCAGAACCTCTGCCGTATCTCATCCGCTGCCTTTGTCAGTGCCTCCCGGTCCTCTTCTGCCAGAATCACTGCTTCTTCTTTTGTAATAGCTTCTCCCGACATTGCCTTTTCTTTCATATAATTTACGATATCCATATCAGCTTTCTCCTTTTAAAGTCTTTCTCAGGCCGTACATACCCGTCTCAGCCGCTTCGCCAGAAATGCCGCCGTTATACACAGGACTATATCTCCCGGCACAGCGAGAACAAAGCAATATATGATGAGCGGCAGAAATCCTATGGGAGTGTTTATCACAAAATTGCAGATGAAATAGTAATACGCCATTCCTGTCGCATATACTATCAGAAGCCCTGCGAAATTCGCGGCAAGTATTTCCTTGAATCCCGGAGTCTTCATCTTCTCCACCATCCTTCCGGTCACAAAGCTCGCGGCTGCAAATCCTATGATATATCCGAAGCTCGGCTTCAGCACATACCATATCCCGCCGCCTTCCGCAAACACCGGAATGCCTATGAGTCCGAGAACCATATACACTGTCACGCTGAGCGCCCCCAGCCTGCCTCCCATAACGAGCCCTGCAAGCATCGTAAACAGAAGCTGCAGTGTAAACGGAACTACCGGTACAGGTATCCTTATAAAGGCTCCCGCCGCTATCAGCGCCGTAAACAGTCCGCACATAATCATATTCCCTGTTTTCGTCCGCCTCATCATCTCATACCGAATCATCTAATACGTCTCCTTCTTTATAAACCATCTGATATCGATTATAATCAGCGCCGCGCTTATTGTCAACTGTTATTATATGTTGTCAACCTTAGAGGCGCCGAGACTCTGCCAGCCGCACTTCTTTTACGAATCTCTTCAACTTTCTCGTTTCATAAAAAACAGCGGAAAGTCAAGCTGAGACTTTCCGCCGCCATTATGAAAGGGAATTTATATTGTATGAAGGTATTTTATAATTTTTACATATTCGATATCTGTTTTCTAAACGAGAGCTTTTCCTAAAGCTCTGCATTTTTCGAGTCCCTCTTCATCGGGAGTTTCATTGACGATAACGCTTTCGCATACGAGATTGGCGTTATCGTTTTCACATCTTTCCTCCCAGGAGCTCATCCATTCGCCGCTCCCCCAGCCGTAAGAGCCGAACAGCGCGATTTCCTTGCCGCCGAGCCTGGTTTCACATTCGGTGAACATCGGCTCGAATTCAGTCTCTTCAAGCACTTCATCTCCCATGGAAGGACACCCGAACGCGATGCTTCCGTATTCTTTTATTTTATCCGCCGTAAAAGATGCCGATGTCATCACATCGACTTCAGCGCCGGCATTTCTGGCGCCTTCCGCAACGGCATATGCCATGGCTTCCGTGTTGCCTGTGCCACTCCAGTATACTACTGCTACTTTCTTCATATCATTTTCCTCCGAATTATTCATATACCCTGCCGAAACACCTGTTCAGCCGTGCGGTTCCGCCTGTAGCTCCGCCTTTTACCGCCAGCCTGGTGATAGGCGTCCCTTCATATAATTTTCTGCAGTATATGTCGGTGCATTTCCTGTATTTGCAGAACAGCTTTCTCGCTTCATTTTCATCGTCATACACCTTCCATATGCCTGCAAGTTTGCAATTTTTACCCTCATTCTCTATGAATCCCTTCACATCGCTGAGGGGATAACCTAAAAACAAACCTATCTCATGGGGAAAATCATCGCTCTCGCACAGTCTGCACGCAAGTATATCAAGCATATCCGACATACTCTTGTCTCCGTAGCCGCGGCTACAGAGGAATTCCTTTGCTCCTGTTCTCTCAAAATCTTCCGCCAGTCTGTCCCGTCTGTATACGTATATAAGCACTCTGTCGTTCCTGTGTCTCATTATCCTCACATATACCCCTCTGTGATTCAAAACGCTGTTCCATGAATCCACCATGGATCTGGCACGGCAGCAGTCTTTACATTCGCAGCTGAACAGATTGGCAGTCTTTATTCCGGCGAGAGTGGGCGCGCAGTACATCACAAGTAAGTTTTCCGACATATTTCCTCCAAAATTTATCCCTCTGTTTCGTTCATCCCCTTTGTTAGTTTTGACTAACCTATGCTTTAAAAGAAGGCAGTTAGGTATATCTAACTGCACTTACATTATATTACACCCCTTTTACGATGTCAATATCTTTTTTATCTGTCATCTGAATATCATCTCTGACTCAGCTCTTTCTGTCGAGTAAGAAGCTTCTGAACGCTATCGACTGATTCTCCGTAACTTCTCACATCTTTTCCGAGAATATCGCTTGCTCCCTGTTCATCAAGGGAGACAACGGCCTTTTCTTCCCTTGCATCGCTGGAATTAACCGAATAGGTCCACTGCACTTTGTCTGCTCCCGGTATCAGAGCCAGCATCTGCTGAGCGTATATCTCCATGTTGCTGTCGAAGGTTTCCTTATCGTTCCTGTCGATTTGTTCGGACATATTCAGAGAAAGTACCTGGACACCGTTTTCTTCAGATATAACCGCGCTGTACTCTCCGGCAGCATCCTCAAACTTCATAGCATCAAGCAGGTTCACAACTGCCGTCGTATCGTTTATATCCGATACCGCGTTTTCGTACAGCTCCGAAGCGTATTCTTCAGAATCATCTATGTTCACTTCTGATACGGATGTACTTGCGCTGCTGTCCGATACGAACACCAGCGCAAGTACCGCCACAAGCGCCGCAACGACACATACCGCTGCTATTATTACACTGATCACAATTTTCCTGCTTCCTGCAAATCCGCTCATTTTGACTTCAGACGCATATTTTGCGTCTTTTCCCTCCAATGCTTGATCTCATGTTCTGTATGTTATAACATTTTCGGGTGTTGGATTTGTGACAGTTAAAAGACCGTTATGCAAAATCGACTGCATCATGCGGCAGCAGACCTAGGTAAAGCGGCTCCTGATAAAAATCCAGCGGATATCCTACTGTCCCGCAAACTGACTGTTGTACAGTCTCGCGTAAAATCCGTCTGCCGCCAGCAGACTCTCATGAGTGCCCTGCTCTACGATATCTCCGTGATTCATGACGAGAATATGGTCCGCATTCTTTATCGTTGATAGTCTGTGAGCTATGATAAAGCTTGTTCTGTTTTCCGTAAGATTTGCCATTGCCTGCTGTATGAGAGCCTCCGTTCTCGTATCTACCGAGCTTGTTGCTTCATCCAGAATCATTATAGGCGTATCCGCCAGTATAGCTCTGGCTATAGTCAGGAGTTGTTTCTGTCCCTGCGAGATATTATTTGCCTCTTCATTTATTTCCATATCGTATCCCTTGCTCTGAGTCCTTATGAAGTGGTGTATATGGGTGGCTTTTGCTGCTGCCTCCACCTCTTCGTCTGTAGCGTCAGGCTTGCCGTATCTTATATTTTCTCTCACGGTATCGCTGTTCAGCCATGTGTCCTGAAGCACCATGCCGAACATCCTCCTGAGATCCTCTCTTGAAAATTCTCTTATATCGTGTCCGTCCACTCTTATATGTCCTGAATTGACTTCGTAAAATCTCATGAGAAGCTTCACTATGGTGGTTTTCCCTGCTCCCGTAGGACCGACTATCGCTATTCGCTGTCCCGGCTCCGCCCTGAAGCTGAAATCTTTTATTACTATTTCATCATCGCTGTATCCGAAATTCACATGGTCAAATTCTATTTCGCCTTTGACGTCGGAAGGATTCATGGAGAATGCAGGCTCTTTATCGAGATCGATCTCTTCCTCCTCTTCTATCAGTTCAAATACTCTTTCCGCGGCTGCTGCCGTAGACTGTAGCTGATTGGCGACATTGGCGACCTGAGTGATAGGCTGGTTGAAGCTCCTTACATACTGGATGAACGCCTGTATATTACCTATAGATACTCTTCCGTTTATGGCAAGATATCCTCCGAGAAGACATACGGCAACGTATGCCAGATTACCTATGAGCATCGTCACCGGCATCATAACCCCTGAAAGGAACTGAGCTTTCCATGCCGATTCGCATAATTTGTCGTTGTATTCGTCAAAAGTCTCCTGAGATTTTTCCTCTCTGTTGAATGCCTTTATTATATCGTGACCTGTGTACATTTCCTCAACATGACCGTTGACGTATCCCAGATATTTCTGCTGGTTTTTAAAGTGCTTCTGAGATTTGGACACAACGAGCCGTATAACAAGCATGGACAGCGGCAGTACTACAAGCGCTGTTATCGTCATAAGGAAGCTGATGCGCAGCATCATTATGAGTATTCCCACGATGGTTGTAAAGCTCGTTATCATCTGTGTAAGACTCATGGAGAGAGTCTGATTGACCGTCTCTATATCGTTTATCATCCTGCTCTGTATCTCGCCGTGAGTCTGCTTATCGAAGTATTTCAGAGGCAGTCTGTCAAGCTTTTTGGACATTTTATCTCTCATCTCGTATATGACTTTCTGAGAAACATCCGCCATCAGCCATCCCTGTACAGCTCCAAAGAGCAGACACATACCGTACATGACAAGGAGAATCATCAGAATGTAAAGCAGACCTTCAAAATCTATTCCTCCGCCTCCCATCAGACCCTCGACAACTTTATCCGTAGCCTCACCGAGTATGGTGGGAGATATTATGTTGAATATAGTGCTCGCTATGGCGGATATGAATACCGCCGCTAGGGCTATCTTATGAGGAGCAAGGTATCCTGCAAGCTTTTTTATTGTCCCGCCGAAATCCTTGGCTTTTTCACCGGGCATCATATTGGCTCCCGGTCCTCCGCCGTGCTTTTTATTTTTCTCCCTGCTCATTTCCCGTACCCCCTTTCAAGTTCTTCCTCGCTGAGCTGTGACAGCGCTATTTCCTTGTAAACACTGCAGCTCTGCATCAGCTGTTCATGAGTACCTATGCCTGCCATGCGCCCTTCGTCCATCACGATTATCTGCTCAGCGTCTAGGACCGTATTTATCCTCTGAGCAACTATTATGATAGTGCTGTCCACGACCTTCTCCCTCAAAGCTTCTCTTAGAGCCTTATCGGTCTTGAAGTCCAGAGCCGAAAAGCTGTCGTCAAACAGATATATCTTTGCTTTTTTGACAAGGGCTCTGGCTATTGAAAGTCTTTGCTTCTGACCTCCCGAAACATTGGTGCCTCCCTGAGACACCTCCTCCTCGAAGCCCTTTTCTTTTTCATCTATGAACTCCATAGCCTGCGCGGTCCTTGCAGCTTCTTCTATCTCTTCATCCGACGCGTCTTCCCTGCCGTATCTGAGATTGCTCGCTATAGTCCCCGAAAACAGCAATCCTTTCTGAGGCACGTATCCTACCATATCGCGCAGATCGCTCTGGAGCATATCCTTCACATCTACTCCGTCTACCAGCACCGCGCCCTCCGTAGTATCGTAAAAGCGGGGGATTAGGTTCAGCAGCGTGGATTTGCCGCTTCCCGTACTTCCTATTATCGCCGTCACTTTCCCCGGCTCCGCGGTGAAATTTATGCTGTCGAGAGTTTTTTCATCCGCATCGGGATATGCGAATGAAACGTTCCTGAATTCGACTTTGCCCTCAGGCTTTTCTATATGCCGCGGCGCGTTACTGTCCTTTATGGCAGGGTCCACATCCAAAACCTTGCCGATCCTCCGCGCCGATACCGCCGCTCTCGGTATCATTATAAACATCATTGTTATGTAGAGGAAGGACATTATGACATGCATAGCATACTGGAGATATGCCAGCATGTCGCCTATCATCAGACTCTGCGCCTCTACGAGACGCGCCCCTGCCCATATTATCAGTATGCTTACCGCGTTCATCACGAACATCAGAGACGGCATCATGAAGGACATAGCTCTGTTTACGAATATATTTATTTTCGTCAAATCCCTGTTGGCGTCGTCAAATCTGCTTTCTTCCTTTTTTTCAGTGGTGAACGCCCTTATCACCAGCATTCCTTCAAGTCTTTCCTTCATTATAAGGTTCAGCTTGTCCAGCTTTTCCTGCAGGACTTTAAATTTAGGGAATATCAGAAAAAAGGCTATCAGCATGATGCATATTATCGCGGCAAGCGCTATACTCACTGTCCATGACAGCGACACACTCGTATGCAGAGCTCTTATCATCGCGCCTATTCCCATTATCGGCGCAAAGCAGGCCAGTCTCAGTATCATTACCGTCGCCTGCTGCACCATCTGCACATCGTTAGTCGAACGCGTTATAAGAGAAGCCGTCGAAAACTCCTCAAGCTCAACGGCGGAAAAATCAGTCACTTTTCTGAAAAGCTCTCTTCTTATGCTTCTCGAAGAACCTGCCGCTATCCTCGCCGCCGTAAAGCTTCCCATCACAGAGCATATCACGCTTCCGCAGGATACGGCTATCATGATGATCCCCGTTCTCCATATATAATCCATATCGCTCATGACTATGCCGTTGTTGATTATATCCGACATATATCCCGGCAGCGCCAGCTCACACATCGCCTGTCCGAACAGAAATGCCAGGGACAGAATTATCAGCGGCACATACCGTTTATAATATCTCAAAACCGTTCTCATACATCCTTGCCCTCCTCTATAAGTTCCGCCATATTTCTTGTTACCTTCGCCAGAAGCCTCCTGAAGGCTTCAACCTCTTTTTTCGTCATTCCCTTTTCGATACGCTTTTCCATGAAATGCATCTGTTCTGTACAGCGCTCATATATCTGCTCCGCTTTTCCTGTCAGAAACAGCCTGTATGCTCTTTTGTCCTCGGGATTAGGCTCTATTCTCACCAGATCCCCTTCCGAAAGCTTCTTCACGGCTCTCGACACGGCACCTTTATCTATGTGATAACCCTGAGAGATATCTTCCTGGGAAATCCCCGGATTTTCATGTATCTCTTTGAGATACCATATCTGCGATCCTGATATCTCAAATTTGCTGAGCATTTTCTCATGTAGAGTCTTGCCGTGTCTGTATATTATGGAAAATGATTTGCCGTATAAAAAACCGGCTGTATTATTCTTCATGCCGTCGCATGTTTTTCCTACTCTGAAGTACATATATTCGTTCATCTCCTCGCATATAGTCACTTATTGTCCTGCCGCGTTTGCCGCACATAAAAAGCGGAATAGTTGCGCTGACAACTATTTTACTTTTACACCAGCTTCCTGTCAATACAGAATTTCTCTTTTTCATATATTTTTCATCCTCAGCGATAATGAGATTCTTCGCAGTTATTGTCAACCATTTCAGATTGACATATTGCTTTCCCTGGTTTACAATTCACTAGAACAAACAGATAATATATTAGATAGGAGATTTTTATGAGTACAAAGGATTCGGTCATAAAAGCATTGAAAGAAAACCGGGGGAAATTTATTTCCGGTGAAGAGCTTTCCAACTCCCTGGGCATATCCAGGACCGCTGTATGGAAAGCCATGAAAACGCTTCGTGAGGAAGGCTATTCCATAGAAGCTGTTACCAACAGAGGATATATGATGATTGAAAAAAGCTGGCAGATAACGGAAGACAGCCTGAAGGCGTGTCTTCCCGGCAGATATAAAAACAACCCCATATATGTATACGACACTATCGACTCCACCAATATAAAGGCCCGGCAGCTGACCCTTGAAAAAACGGGGCACGGCACCGTGGTCATCGCAAAACAGCAGACCGAGGGACGCGGCAGGCTGGGCAGAAGCTTTTTTTCTCCCACAGAAGGACTTTACATAAGCATAATAATAAAACCGAATCTCAGCCTTGAAAAGTCACTTCTCGTGACTTCGGCAGCAGCTGCGGCTGTTGCCGAATCCATAGAAGAAACGGCGGGCTGCGAAGCCCTCATCAAATGGGTCAACGATATATACGTAAATAATAAAAAAGTATGCGGAATACTGACTGAGGGCATAAGCGACCTGGAAACAGGGCAGATAGAATACCTTGTAATAGGAGCAGGCATAAACACCAGTGTGAAGGATTTCCCTTCCGAGCTTAAGGATATTGCAGGCGCGGTGGAAGGCAGCTACTCAAAATCCGTTCTTGCCGCCGGCATAATAACAAAGACACTGGATTTCACTTCTTCGATAGATGAAGCTCCTTTCATGGATATCTGCCGAAAAAAAAGTCTCGTCAAGGGAAAGAACATCACCGTTTACAAAGGTCAGTACAAAATCAATCCCGAGGATGAGATCCCCGGCAGGAGAGCGCACGTACTCGATATAGCTGACGACGGAGGTCTTATAGTGCTGTATTCCGACGGTACGCGGGAAAAGCTCATATCGGGTGAGATTTCCATCAGACTTTGAAAGCATACGGAACAGGAGGATTTATACATATGACATCTGAAAAAAAATATATCAATACTACTGCTATGGTAATGTGCGGTCTTTTCGCGGGGCTGACTGCCATATGCTCATTCATAACCATTCCTCTGGGTTTCACTCCCATACCTGTTAATCTTGCTACCCTCGCCGTGTTTCTTGCAGGA
>CAYYMY010000021.1:0-21538 GCA_964473095.1 uncultured Oscillospiraceae bacterium
CGCAAGTCTGGTGAAGCAGGGGATGAAATAAAAGACTTATACTGCATGTAGGTAGCTTAAGAGCCGTAAATCCGGAATAAACCATGGTCGATTTCAGCAGTCTTCATCATGTTAAAATCCCGTTTAAAACTTCCTTTCTTTCCCTTTAAAACCCTTGAAAAAGTCACAGGTTTAATATATCATACATATTGTATGGCATTCGGCTGGCCGGCGCGTGGGACAGGCTGCGGCCGCTTTTTTACTGGAAAAGAGAGCCGTACATTATATAAAAGGAGATGAACTTGAAAATGGATATGAATGTTTTTAAGGGAAGTGACGATTACGTCGTTACGAGAGAACTTATGAATGCTGTAAACGTTGCGATAGCGCTCAAAAAGCCGCTTCTTATCAAAGGCGAGCCGGGAACAGGCAAAACCATGCTGGCGGAGGCGATATCGAAGGCGCTCGATATGAATCTCATAATCTGGGGAATCAAATCAACGACAAAGGCGCAGGAGGGCCTTTACGTTTACGATACGGTGCAGAGACTTTATGACAGCCAGTTCGGAGAAGGCAACGTTTCCGATATAAAGCAGTATATAAAGCTTGGAAAGCTGGGAGAGGCATTCACCTCCGACAAGCAGGTCGTGCTCCTTATAGATGAAATTGACAAGGCGGACCTTGAATTCCCTAACGATCTTCTCTGGGAGCTTGACAAGATGGAATTCTACATCAATGAAACGAAAGAGACGATAAAGACAAAGCACAGACCTATCGTTATCATAACATCCAATGCAGAGAAAGAGCTGCCGGACGCGTTCCTCAGAAGATGTATATTCCACTACATCGAATTCCCTGATGAGGAAAAGATGGAAGAGATCATCAAAGTACACTTCGGTGATATAGACTACAAGCTCTGCAGAAAAGCCCTCGATGCGTTTTACGAGCTTAGAAAGATGGACGAGCTGCAGAAAAAACCGAGCACATCCGAGCTTCTCGACTGGATACAGGCACTGATGATAAGTGGCGTCGATGTGGAAAATCTGTCGGACGAAATGCCGTTCGTAGGAGTGCTCTTAAAGAAAAATCAGGATATCGACGTCATGAGAGAGATAAAGGAAAAGGGATATTCCCTTAAGAGATGGTAAAACGGTAGAGAAGGTGAGGACATGTTTTTAGAATTCTTTTACCTGCTCAGGGCAAAAGGTCTTGAAGTTTCCATCAATGAATGGATGACGCTCATGGAAGCTCTCGATAAAGGTCTTGCTCATTCTTCGTTTCTCGCGTTCTACTATCTGTGCAGGAGCATACTGATAAAAACAGAGGCGGATTATGATAAGTTCGATGCCGTTTTTGCCGAATATTTCAAAGATGTCCACACGCCTGAGGACCTTCCGGAAGAGTTCTGGAAATGGCTCAGTGAAGAAGACCGCGAAAGAGATATAAACGATAGAGGCACAGGCGATGAGTGGCCGAAAGAGCTCGAAGAGCTCATGAGGATGTTCAGAGAGAGGATCGAAGAACAGAAGGAAAGGCATGACGGCGGTAGCTACTGGATAGGTACAGGCGGTACGTCCGTTATGGGCAGAGGTGGATACCACACCACAGGTATCAGAACCGGAGGAGAAAGCAGGCACAAATCGGCGCTTCAGATAGCGGGAGAGAGAAACTTCAAGGACTTCAGACAGGATAAAGTGCTGGATATAAGGCAGTTTCAGATGGCGTTCAGAAAGCTCAGACAGTATTCATCGAGAGTGGAAGGCGCAAAGACGGAGCTAGACATAGATAAGACGATAGATGAGACCTGCGATAATGCCGGTATGCTTCATCTCGTATATGATAAGCCGAGGAAAAACACCGTAAAGCTGTTGCTTTTAATAGATTCGGACGGCTCGATGCTCCCGTACAGCAGACTGTGCAACAGGCTTTTCCAGGCGGTAAGCAAATCAAACCATTTCAAGGACTTTAAAGTGTATTATTTCCATAACTGCATATACGACAATCTCTACAATACGCCGTACTGCAAAAGAGGCGACTGGGTGGAGACAAACTGGGTGCTCGGAAATCTCGACAGCGAATACAAGGTTATCTTTGTCGGAGATGCGGCTATGGCGCCTTCGGAGCTTTTCCGAAAAGGCGGAAATGCAATAATCGGACTGGGAAACGACGAGCTGGGTATAGACTGGCTCAAGAAGTTCAGACGCCGATATAAGAAGTGCATATGGCTCAACCCTATAGACAAGGCTTCATGGAACTACACCTATGGATACAAGACGATACAGGCAATCCAGGAAGTTTTCCCGATGTTTGAGCTGACCCTGGACGGTCTTGAGGCAGGTATAAAAAAGTTGCTGGTTAAATAGAAAGGAAGGAAGCCGTGATAGTTTTAAACGTTTACTATAAAGCAAAACCGGGAAAGAGAGAAGAATTTTACAAGCTCGTAAATAACGAAAGAATTCCTGAAAAATCGAGGAAAGAAGAAGGCAACTTAAAGTATGAATATTTCATATCGGAAAGAGAAATCTGAGAGATAGCGTACCTGCCGATGTTTTGTTGCTGTCTGTTATGATTTAAAAGTATCTGAATACTCCTTTTACTTTGCCGAGGATTTTAGCATCGTTTACTATTATGGGACTCATGGTGGAGTTTTCGGGCTGGAGCCTTATGTGACCGTTTTCTCTGTAGAATGTCTTTACGGTGCCTTCGCTTTCAAAACCGTCCACCATAGCGACTACTATTTCGCCGTTGCGCGGGTTGCTCTGCTCTTCCACGAGGATGTAGTCACCGTCCATGATACCCGCCTCTATCATACTTTCCCCTTTTACCACAAGCATGAAATTTCTGCCGCTTCCTAAGAATCTTGAAGGAACGGGTATGCTGTCTTCGATGTTCTGTTCTGCCAAGATAGGTGTGCCTGCGGCGATCCTGCCGACAACAGGTATTTCTTCAACTTTCGCATCGTAGCCGTACGCGTTGACGGGGGAAGAGGAGAATGCTTCTCTGCTTTCCGGAGCGGCTGACCTGTTATCTCCGGTGCCGTCTGTGTAATTTTCATCGACAACCATGAGAGCGCGCGGTTTTGACGGGTCTTTCTTTATGTATCCCTGCTTCACCAGACTTGCGATGTCCTTGTGAGCGGTGGATGTGGATTTTATGCCGAGAGCGGCACAGATTTCTCTCACCGTAGGAGGGTAACCCTTTATTCTGATTTCCTGTTTCATGTAATTCAGTATTTTTTCTTCACGTTCCTTGAGCATGTATCCTTTCTCCTTCGGTAATATTTATATTTATATAATAACACATAATGCGGCGAAAGTAAACACATGTTTGCAGACTTGCGATTTAGGCACGTATGTTTGATGCTTGGCGCGTTACAGAGCGCGTAAGGAATGCCCCGTGAATGCTATAGAATCTGAGGAAGGAGCATTCGGAATATAAGGCTTTTATAAAAGAAAGAAGACGGCAGATGCCGTCTTCTTTTTAAAGAGTTTTATCGATGCTCGATTAAATCATCTTGTCTACTGAATCAAGGACTTTGTCCATGATAGCCATCTGCTCTTTCAGCTCTTCTTCAGTGATGATGAGAGGAGGAGCAACGATAAGCATGTTCTCATGCTCATAAGTCCAGAAGCCTTCAGCTACCAGCATTCCGAGTATCTTCTTCATGATACCTTCAGGATCTTTTCCGTAAGGTACGAGCGGCTCTCTTGTAGCCTTGTCCTTAACCAGTTCTATAGCGGAGAACAGACCGATATGTCTTACCTGTCCTACACATGCGTGGCTTTCTACATATCCGTCGAGGATATCAGCAAGCAGCTTGCTTGTAGACTTCATCTTGTTTTCGATATCCTGATTCTTGTATTCAGCTATAGTAGCTACTGTAGCCGCACATCCCATTGGATGAGCTGAGTAAGTAAGTCCGCATCCCATTGAAGTATCGTCGAAGAACTTGGCAATCTTTTCCTGAACGATAACACCGCCGAGAGGAACGTATCCGCAGGTAGCGCCCTTAGCGAATGTGATGATGTCAGGCTCATATCCGAAGTTCATGAATGCGAAAGCCTTTCCTGTTCTGTACCATCCTGCCATAACTTCATCAGCGACCATCAGGATTTCATACTTGTCGCAGAGAGCTCTTACGCCCTGATACCATTTAGTAGGAGCGATGAGTACGCCGTTGGAGCCTACTACTGATTCAAGCCATATAGCTGCGATATGTTCAGGTCCCTCGTAGAGGATCTGGTTTTCCAGAAGTTCGAGATAGAAGTCTGCAACGTCGTCTTCGTTAGCGAACTGGCATGCCTTAGGAGCTCTGTATGCATAAGGTCCGTCATACTTAACGAATCCAGGACCGCCAGGCTCGTTGAAGAAGTGTCTCGGCTCACCTGTCAGCATTCCTGCGCCTGCAGATGATCCGTGATAGCATCTGTACTGTGAGAATATCTTCAGCTTACCTGTATACTGTCTTACGATTTTTATAGCGTTTTCATTAGCTTCAGCACCTGCGTTAACGAAGAGGCACTTTGCGCCTTTAAGTCCGGAAGCTTCAACAACAGCTTCAGCCGCGTCTGCTCTGCAGTCAACGGCGAATCCAGGACCGATGAACGGGAGCTTCTGAGCCTGTTCAATGATGCTGTCGATTATAGCCTTGTTGCCGTGTCCCAGATTGGAGTTTACGAGCTGTGATGACATGTCGGCATATCTTTTGCCGTTTTCATCCCAGAAGTAGATTCCTTCAGCCTTAGTAACAACGATAGGATTCAGCTTGCCCTGTGCGGACCATGAATGCAGGTTGTACTTTAAATCTTTTTCTTTTATTGACATTTTAAATCTCCTTTTTAAAAAGGGGAAGAGGGAAGACCTCTTCCCGAAACAACAGAATAAGCTTTTGTATGGCGTATATCTTTACGCATCAACCTTTGCGATTACATCAGCGTTGATGAAGTCTTCAACTTTATCAGGCTTCCAGTTAGGAATCTGTCTTGAAACATAAGTGAAGTTGAGCAGATCATGCCAGGTAGCGTTGTGGGATACGCTGTTGCCGCCCCAGGTAGCGCATCCGAGAGTCATGGATACAGGGAATCCGCAGTCCCAGCCGCCAGAGTTAGTCAGGCACTGTGGCTGATTAACAACGCACTTGGTTACAGGAGCTACTGCAGCCAGCTTATCAACATCGGCATCGTCGTTAGTGTGTATGCCAACGCTGTGGCCCTTGCCCTGATATTCGAGGCATGCCATAACCTTTTCGATAGCTTCGTCAAGATCCTTAGCCTTCTGGACACCGGATACAGGTGAAAGTTTTTCTCCACCGAATGGGTGATCAAGGCTTGCGCCGTTTTCTTCAGCCATGAGAACCTTAGTGCCTGCAGGGACATCGATGTCTGCAATCTTAGCGATAGTCTCAGCGTTCTGAGCAACGATAGCTCTATTGAGAACGTGATCGTTAGGAGTGTTAGGCCACATAGCCTTCTGCAGCTTCATCTTTTCTTCCGAGCCTTCCTTGAAGAGAACAGCTCCGTGAGCTTCCATTTCCTTTACGAATTCATCATAGCAGTCTTCGAACACAATGATGTTGTTTTCAGTTGAGCATGATGTAGCGTTATCATAAGCCTTTGACTTAACTAACATTTCAGCAACTTTGTCCATAGGAGTCTTGCCCGTTACAATGGATACGCAGTTACCAACGCCAACGCCGATAGCAGGAGTTCCGGAGGAGTAAGCAGTTTCTACGAGAGCTTCGCCGCCTGTTGCCAGTATGAAGTCGCACTGCTTCATGAGCTGCTGGGAAGTTTCCAGCTTAACCCATTCAGGATCAACACTCTGAACCAGGTCTTCCGGATATCCGAGCTTCTTGAGTGTAGCTCTGATTTCGTCAATTATAGTAACATTGAGCTTCTTGCACTTAGGATGAGGCGCCAGAATTATAGCGTTTCTCGTCTTAAGAGCCATATTAGATTTAACGATAGGAGTAGCTTCACCGTTTGTTACAGGCATGATACCGGCAACAACACCCATAGGCTTAGCCCAAGTCTGCATTCCCGTCTCTTTATTGTCATCGATGAGACCTACAGATTTCTTGTCCTTCATCTGGATGTAAGCTCCCCAAACCTTACCGTAGATCTTGGCAACCTTGTCTTCCGCGATACCCATGCCGGATTCTTCAACCAGCATCTCTGCATACATCTTAGCCTTTTCAGGCTTAGTAAGATTGTAAGTAACAGCAGCCGTGATAAGATCAACGTCTTCCTGTGTGAAGTTGTTTGCGATAGCCTGAGCCTTCTTGCCCTTTTCAACTAATCCTGCAACATATTCCTGTGCATTCATTGCCATTTTTAAAGTCCTCCTTTTTTATTTTATAAAATAACAATCTTTTATGAAATGCCATTCGGCACTAACTATATGATACGCAATTTATGTGCCAACCATGTGAATAAACGTGAAATTTTTAAAAATAAAAGAAGAAAAGTTCAAATTCAGAAAAACGTTGAAAAGAAAGGGATTTCAGATGAAAAAAATTCAAAATCCAAAAAATCCGATATTAAATTTATATTAAAGAAATATATGATTTTAAATAGAAAAATGAAAAAGCGATACATTTATGTATCGCTTGTGAATTGTATAAATTTTAACACATATTACGGGTTAAAAACGCTTGCTTATAAGGGCTGATACAAAATTGTATCTGTGATACAATTTTGTATCACGACATGCTGCTTTGGAAAACCGTGCTCCGTCAGTCGAAAGAATGACCGGAAAGACCGTATTTATGCAGCTTTCTGACGATGGTAGGTTGGCTTACCTGCAGTACTTTTGCCATGGCTCTCGTGGATTTGTAATTGGAAAGAGCTTCCTGCAGTATATCTTTTTCGACCTTTGCCATGGCGGCGGCAAGAGAAAGGTCAGTATTCGTATTTGCATTGGTTTCCGCTTCCTGTTTTATGAATATGGGAAGGTTTTCCTCCGTTATCACATCTTCGTTTGTTGTTATTATCAGACGTTCGATGATATTCTGCAGTTCTCTTATGTTTCCGGGCCACTGATATTTGAGGAGCACTGTGAGGACCTCTGAACTCATGGTCTTGTTTTCATGAAGATTCTCGTTGTATTTTGCCAGATTGGTCTGTATGAGAGGAAGGATGTCCTCCGGTCTGTCTCTTAAAGGAGGCACATTGATGGGGACGACATTAAGTCTGTAGTAGAGGTCCTCCCTGAACTTGCCTTCTCTTACGAGAACCATCAGATTTTTATTGGTGGCGGATACTATTCTTACATTTACAGGTATAGGTTTTATGCCGCCTACAGGAGTAATCTCACGTTCCTGTATTACTCGGAGAAGCTTCACCTGAAGATTCAGAGGAAGCTCGGAGATCTCATCGAGAAATATGGTGCCGTTCTGAGCCACTTCAAACAGACCCTGCTTGCCCTCGGCGCGGGAGCCTGTAAAAGCGCCGGCGACATATCCGAAAAGCTCGGACTCTATGAGATTTTCCGGTATGGCGCCGCAGTTCACCGTTACAAAGGGTTTTTCACACCTGTTGCCTGCCTCGTGGAGCATTTTGGCTATCATTCCTTTGCCCACCCCTGATTCGCCTGTTATCAGCACAGTGGAATTTACGGAGGCAAGCCTTTTGGTGAGCATCATAACGCTTCGCATAGGAGTGCTGTTTGCTATGATATCGCTGTCGGGAGAATAGGTATTGCCTATTGCACTCATGCTTATTATGGAATTTGAAGCGGATTTGGAGTTTTCTTCATCTTCCGTGAGGCGCGTTATGTCTCTTGATGTGGTGAGAATGAGATATATTCTGCCTGCATCGTCAAATATGGGTGTTCCTGTGGTCAGAAGCTTTTTCCCGTATTTATTTTCGTGAAGTATCGTTATTTCTCTTTTTTCATCAAGTACGCGGCGTGTGACCGAAGGTGTGAAAATGCCCTTCTTTTCCAGCTCGTCCACTGATTTCCCTCTTGTATCCGAAACGGAAATATCGTATAGGTCTTCGCAGGCGCTGTTGCACCACAGACATCTGCCTTCTGCGTCGTCTATGAATACGGCGTCGCTTATGCCGTCAAGTATAGGAAGAAGTTCTTTTAGGGCGATATGTCCGGAAAGTTTATCCACGATTATCCTCCTTTGCTGTTAAAAAACTACATTATATTATACTATTAAAACGGATTCTTTACAAGAAATGTAAAGAAAGATATAAATTCACCTTGACAGTCCAGTTTACACGTGTAATATTATAAGCAGGGATAATATATTATGTGCAGGGGAATATATGATATATGGAGGTACGATATGGATATAGTAAAAATAACAGGAGATAATTTTGATAAGGAAGTAAAAGAGGCAAAGGGAAAAGTTCTTCTCGACTTCTGGGCGGCATGGTGCGGTCCGTGTCAGATGCAGGGTCCTGTGCTGGATGAGATAGCAGCCGAGCACGATGATATTAAAATAGGTAAGGTCAATGTCGCTGAAGAGCAGGCGCTTGCTCTCAGGTACGGCATAGCCAGTATACCGACTCTGATGGTATTCAGAGACGGTGAGGTTTCAGATACTCTGGTCGGTCTGCGCTCCAAAGAGGAGCTGCTGAAAGCTCTGGGGATTTAATGCACCCTGAAAGCAAAAAAGACTTGATTTGCACTGTATCTTATGGTATATTTACACAAGTAATAAAGAAGAAGTAATCCGCTTCTCACCTCAGGGCTCAGGCTGCTTGGGTTAATAACAAGGATTTTGTCGCGCATGACGTATTCACACTTACAGTGGATGCCGTATGTGTGCCGGCGGATGCCGAAAATGAATTGAAGCGGATAACTCATATCCGCTTTTTAGTTTTTTGGAGGTGTAGGAAAATTAGCAGGGAAGCGATGATAAACGAAGAAATTCGTGCAAAGGAACTGAGAGTTATCGATACAGACGGCGCTCAGATAGGAATCATGAGCAGAGATGAGGCTCTGGCCATGTCTGAGGAGAAAAAGCTCGATCTAGTCTGCATTTCGCCGAAAGCCAATCCTCCTGTATGCAAGATACTTGATTACGGAAAGTACAAGTATGATATGCAGAAGAAGGAGAAGGAGGCAAAGAAAAAACAGAAGACTACTCAGGTGAAGGAAATAAGGCTTTCTACCTTTATAGAAGATCACGATATAATGGTAAAGGCAAAGACTGGCTCAAAGTTCTTGAAAGATGGGGATAAACTGAAGGTAAGCCTGAGATTCAGAGGCAGAGAAAAGGATTATGTCGCCAAGGGCATGGATGTGATGAACAAATTTGCCGAAGCTGTTTCCGATGTGGGTGAAATGGATAAGAAGCCTAAGTTTGAGGGCAGAAGTCTTACCATGATACTTACACCGAAGACTGATAAGTAAGCATGAATAAATTAACAAACTATTAGGAGGAACATATCATGGCAAAGCAGAAGATGAAGTCTCACAGAGGCGCAAGCAAAAGATTCAAGATAACGGGATCGGGTAAAGTTAAGAGAAATAAAGCATACAAGAGCCATATTCTTACCAAGAAGAGCCAGAAGAGAAAGAGAGGTCTGAGAAAGGCAACTACTCTGACGAGTGCTGATTTGAAGAGAATAAAAGCGGTATTGAGCAAGTAAGGAGGCATAGAAATGGCAAGAGTAAAAAAAGGTTTGAATGCACACAAAAGACATAAAAAAGTTTTAAAGATGGCTAAGGGCTATTACGGCGCCAAGAGCAAGACTTTCAGAGCCGCAAAGCCTGCAACTATGAGAGCCCTTCGCTCAGCATATGTCGGAAGAAAGAACAAAAAGAGAGAATACAGAAAACTGTGGATAGCAAGAATAAATGCTGCCGCAAGACTCAACGATATCTCCTACAGCAGACTGATAAACGGTCTTAAAAAGTCCAACATTGACATAAACAGAAAGATGCTGTCAGAGCTGGCAATCCATGACCCGGCTGCATTTGCCCAGCTTTGCGATACTGCGAAGAAGGCGCTGTAGCAAATGGGAGACAGAGACATATTAAGTATGAAGATAAAGGCTTCGGAATTATTTTTCCGGAGTCTTTTTCTTTGATCTACCGTTTATGACAAATTGCGCGCGGATGAATATATAATTTTGGATATCATCTGAAATGCTCCGGGAGGGAAATAATGTGAACGTATACGGAAAGGAATTGTCATGGCGATAGGAAGACTTCAGATTGAGATAAAAAAATTGGGGTAATTTAGTAAAAAATGTTGAAATTGTGCCTCAGCTGGTGTATTATAAAACCTAATATGAATAAATATGCTTTAACATACATAAAAATGCAGCAATATTGGAGGGACAGATGAAGTACAAAGTATTTATAGACGGAGCAGAAGGTACCACAGGTCTGAAGATACATGAATATTTCAGCAGACGTGATGATATAGAGCTTCTCAGAATAGACAGCAGCAGACGAAAGGATCTTGAGGAGAGGCTGGCCTTTGTGAAGAAAGCCGATATTTCATTTTTGTGTCTTCCCGATACAGCATCAAAGGAGATAGCCGCAGCGGCTCCCGCAGACTGCAGGATACTTGACACATCGACCGCGCACAGGACGGACAGCGGATGGGTATACGGCATGCCGGAGCTTTGCAGAGGGCAGAGAGAAAAGATAAGGAAAAGCAGCAGAGTAGCGGTCCCGGGATGCCATGCCACGGGAGTTATAATGCTGATAAAGCCGCTGCTTGAATCGGGACTTATCAGCGAGGACTACCCGTTTTCCGTTTTTTCTCTCACAGGATACAGCGGCGGAGGAAAGAAAATGATAGCGGCATACGAAAGCGAAGAGCGATGTGAGAAGGATGAGCTTGAAAGCCCGAGACAGTACGGCATAACTCAGTCGCATAAACATCTTCCGGAAATCGTTGCCATGACAGGTCTTAAGATGCCTCCTGCGTTTATTCCGGTAGTGGCAGATTATTACAGCGGAATGGAAGTGACAGTGCCTGTGAAGGGAATAAAAGGGGGAATAGAAGAAGTAAAGAAAGTGTTCTGCGATTACTATGAGGGGCAGACAATGGTAAAGGTAAAGGAAGCTCTTGACGACGGAGGATTCATAGCGGCAAACAAACTTCAGGGAACGAACATGCTGTATATAACGGCAGCAGGAAACGATGAAAATATACTGCTCGTGGCTCTTTACGACAACCTAGGCAAGGGAGCTTCGGGAGCAGCAATACAGAATATGAACATAATGCTTGGACTTGATGAAGAGGAAGGACTGATATAAGATATGAAGTACATAGACGGAGGAGTCTGCGCCCCGAAAGGTTTCAAAGCCGCGGGAGTATGGTGCGGCATAAAAAAAGATTCGAAAAAGAAGGACTTGGCTTTGATAGTCAGCGACAGCATGTGCAGCGCTGCAGGAGTATATACTAAAAACAAAGTCAAGGGAGCGCCTATAGAAGCAACTAAGAAAAACATATCCGACGGAAAGGCTATGGCCGTAATCTGCAACAGCGGAAATGCCAACACGTGCGCGCCGGGAGGGGTTGAGATTGCAGAGGAGACCTGCAGGCTTACGGCAGCATACCTCGGAATTGACGAGAAGGATGTGGTAATATGTTCTACAGGAGTAATAGGACAGGAGCTGTCCATAGAGCCGTTTAAAAGAGGAATCCCTGAAGCCGTGAAGGAACTCAGCCGCGAAGGAGAAGCAGATGCCTCGGAAGCTATAATGACTACCGATACCGTTCCCAAATATACCGCGGTGGAATTCGAGCTCGACGGTAAAGTGTGCAGGATAGGAGGAACAGCAAAGGGTAGCGGCATGATAAATCCCAATATGGCGACCATGCTTTCGTTTATAACGACTGATGTGAGCATATCTCCTGAAATGCTGAAAAAGGCTCTTAAGGAAGATGTAAAAAAGAGCTATAATCAGATATGCGTGGATGGAGACACTTCAACCAACGACACTGTAGCCGTACTGGCCAACGGAGAAGCTCAAAACGAGGAGATAAGTCAGGAGGGAGAGGCTTTTGAGATATTCAGAGAGGCTCTGTCCATGGTAACGGTAAAGCTTTCAAAGAAGCTGGCAAGAGACGGCGAGGGAGCGACAAAGCTCATAGAATGCAATGTGAAGGGGACTCCTGATGAAGAGACGGCGGCTGTAATCAGCAAGAGCGTTATATCATCGGATCTTTTCAAGGCGGCGGTTTTCGGCGCGGATGCCAACTGGGGAAGAGTGCTGTGCGCCGTGGGATATGCAGAGGGTGATTTTTCCGCGGACAATGTGGATGTGGAGATGAGCTCATCGAAAGGCAGCGTGCTGGTATGCGAAGGCTCGAGACATAAAGAGTACAGCGAGGAAAAAGCATCGGAAATATTGTCTGAAGAGGAAATTACGATAAATGTTAATATGAATCAGGGCGAGGCATGCGCTACAGCATGGGGCTGTGACCTGACCTACGACTATGTAAGGATAAACGGAGATTACAGGAGCTGAGATGGGAGTTTTGTATGGTAGATGAAAAATATCTTGAAAAAGCTGAGGTGCTCGTTGAAGCGTTGCCTTATATAAGGAGATTCAGCGGAAAAATAATAGTTGTGAAATACGGCGGGAGCGCCATGATAGACGATGAGCTGAAAACCAGTGTCATAGAAGATGTCGTGCTGCTGAAGCTGGTAGGATTCAAACCGGTCATCGTGCACGGAGGCGGAAAGGAAATCAGCAGATGGGTGGATAAGGCCGGGATGGAAACGAAGTTCGTGAACGGACTTCGTGTTACCGATGCCGAAACCATGGAGCTTGCTGAGATGGTGCTCGGAAAGGTAAACAAGGATCTGGTGTCGAAAGTGCAGGCGCTGGGGATAAATGCCGCAGGTATAAGCGGTATGGACGGAGGTCTTCTCGAGGTTGGAAAGAAGATGCCGGACGGCAGAGATATAGGGTTTGTCGGCGATATAAAGAAGGTCAATACCAAGATAATAACGGATCTTTTGGAAAAGGATTTCCTGCCGGTGATATATCCTATAGGGATAGATGACAGCGGTATGGCTTACAATATAAATGCCGATGAGGCTGCGGGAGCCATTGCGGCATCGCTCAAAGCCGAAAAGCTTGCATACCTTTCGGATGTTGAAGGCGTGAGGAAAGATCCGGATGATGCAGGCTCGGTCATATCCGAGCTCTATATGGACGAAGCTTACGAGCTCATAGATAAGGGAATAATTTCCGGAGGCATGCTGCCTAAGATAGAAAACTGCATAGATGCACTCAGAAAAGGTGTTTCGAGGATACATATAATGGACGGCAGGATACCGCACAGTCTGCTTCTTGAAATATTCACGAACAAAGGAATAGGAACAGCAATACTGCATGAAAGCGAGGAGAGGTACTGGAATGAACAGCAATGAAATCAAAAAACTTGACGGAGAAAAGATAGTTTCAACTTATTCAAGATACGACATGGTGGCGGAAAAAGGCAAAGGTGCTGAATGCGTTTCGGCGGACGGTAAGAAATATATAGATTTCACTTCGGGTATAGGAGTGAACTGCCTCGGATTCTGCGATGACGGATGGGTAGAGGCTGTAACGGAGCAGCTGGGCAGGCTGCAGCATGTGTCCAATCTGTTTTATACAGAGCCTCAGGTGAAAGTGGCCGATATGCTGACGAAGAGAACCGGGATGTCAAAGGTTTTTTTCGGAAATTCCGGGGCTGAAGCAAATGAAGCGGCCATAAAGACCGCCAGAAAGTACGGGACGACGAAGAAAGGCGAAAACGCCAACGTTATAGTTACCCTTGAAAATTCTTTCCACGGCAGGACCATGGCGACGATAACCGCGACGGGACAGGAAAATTATCATAAATATTTCACGCCGTTTCTCGGAGGCTTCAGATACTGCAGGGCAAACGATATCAGTCAGCTGAAAGAGCTTGCGGACGGAGATGTATGCGCTGTGATGATAGAGATGATACAGGGTGAAGGCGGAGTGATGAACCTTAATGAGGAATTCGTTAAAGCCGCATACGACATATGCAGAGAAAAGGATATACTTTTTATTGTCGATGAAGTGCAGACGGGAATAGGAAGGACAGGCAGATTTTTCGCTTATGAATATTTCGGAGTGAAGCCGGATATCGTAACCTTTGCAAAGGGAATAGGGGGAGGACTTCCCATAGGAGGAGCGCTTTTTGATGAGAAATGCTGCGACATACTCACTCCGGGAAGCCACGGTACGACTTACGGAGGAAATCCTGTTGCCTGCGCGGGAGCCGCGGAGGTGCTGAGAAGGATAGACGATAAGTTCCTGGAGGATGTGAGAAACAAGGGGAAATATTTTGTCGAAAAACTCAAGGATATTCCTCAGATTGCCGGCGTATCGGGCATGGGGCTCATGCTCGGAGTTGAGCTGAAAGAGGGAAAAGCCTCTGAAGTTGTTGCGGATGCTTTATCTGAGGGGCTGATGATACTTACCGCAAAGGACAAGGTAAGACTGCTTCCGCCTCTTACTGTTACGTACGATGAGATAGACAGGGGCATCGAAATATTAAAAAAAGTTTTGAAGTGAATTTGATTTAAAACAGATGCTTCATGAGCCGGGAGCTATTATCAGGAGATTTTCCATAGGGATTCCCATTATATTCGTGCCGTGCATGATATACTCCTTACCAGATTTCTCTCAATCTTTCCTCTAATACGCAAAAAAAAATATGGTAATATAAAAATACATATAGTAATATATAAAAGCGAGGACTGAGAGGGAAAGAGGAAATTTCAAGATGATACTCGAAAAAAATGAGAAAATCCAGATAACAGAATCGATGGTACCGCCTAAAATGAGTGTCACCATCGCCGACGCAAAGGAAATAGTAAAGATATTTACCGATTTGAGAATGAGGTGCAGCGCGGCGATAAAGGAGATAAGTACAAAACTCGACATCTTGGACCGTGAATTCAGTGTAAGGCAGGACCATAATCCCATACATCACATGGAGTCAAGGCTTAAAAGCATAAACAGCATTGCCGAAAAAATAGAGAGAAAAGGCATGGCCATGGAGATAGAGTCAGTATATAAGATAACAGACCTTGCGGGGGTCAGAGTTGTATGCAATTATATAGATGATATATACAAAGTGGAAGACAGCCTTTTGAGACAGGATGATATAAAGCTGATAAAAAGAAAAGACTATATAAAAAATCCGAAAGAGAGCGGATACAGAAGTCTTCATCTCGTCGTGGAAGTGCCGATATTTCTTTCAGACAGGACGTATCACATGCCGGTGGAAATCCAGATAAGGACCATAGCCATGGATACTTGGGCAAGCCTTGAGCATGAAATAAAATACAAGCGCAAGGAAGATATGCCGAAAGAAGTGGCGGATGAACTGAAGCAGTGTGCAAAGTCCATGGCGGAAGTCGATGCTACGATGGAAAGAATACATAAGATGTTCTAAAGGAGGATGTGATATAAATGAATTTCAAAATAAAACTGTTATCCGTATCGCTTGCTGCTGCGGCAATGTTTGCCCTCAGTTCCTGCAGCGCGTCTGTTTCGTACGACGATTATGACCTTGATGATTATATAACCGTGGGAGAATATAAAGGACTGCAGGTAGCGCCTTATACGGTGTCGGTAACTGAGGATGAGATAGATGCACGCATACAGAGCAATCTTGAGGAGGCAGCTTCTGAAAGAGAGCTTGAATCCGGTGAAGTGATAGCAGACGGAGATACGGTGAATATAGATTATGAAGGTACAGTTGACGGAAAGACCCTCGATAACGCGTCGGGCGAAGATTACGATCTGACCATAGGCAGCGGAAGTTTCATAGACGGATTTGAATCGGGACTGATAGGAGAAAAGGTTGGTGAAAAGGTTGTGCTTGATCTTACCTTCCCCGATGATTACAGTGAAGAGGATCTTCAGGGAAAAGCCGTGGAGTTTACGGTCAAGATAAATTCTGCAAAGAGAACCGAGGTGCCGGAATACAACCTGGAATTCGTGCAGGAGAATACAGATTATGAAACCCTTGCAGACTATGAAAAATCGGTAGAGGAACAGCTGTACAGTGAAAAAGAAACGGAAGCTGTGAACAATCAGAAGACGGAACTATGGTCTCAGGCGCTTGACAATACGGAAGTCAAAGATTATCCGCAGAGAGAGCTTGACCATTATATTGAAGCAAACAGTGAGCAGATAGATTCAGTGGCGAAAGCAAACGATATGACAAGGGAAGAAGTGCTTTCCTTGTACGGATTCGGAGATGAGGATGAATTTGCCGCAGAGAACGAAGACAGCAGCAAGCTCAGAGTAAAGGAGGAGATGCTGATAGAATATATCGCGAAAAACGAGGACCTGACATATACGGATGAAGAGAAGAATCAGCTGATACAGAGTTATGAATCCCAGGGTTACGATAACGATACTATAAAAGAGCAGACGGGAAGGACAATGGGAGATTACGTTCATATAGAGCTCCTATACAGCAAAGTGCTGGATTTTCTCCTTGAGAATGCGGAAATAACAGGCGCGGCGGTTTCTGAATAGGTGTAATATGGATTGCATAAATCCATATTACATGTTAAAATATAAACAATGTTATGTTATTTCTGAAAATACTGAAAGAGAAATAGGAGGAGTGATAATGGTTGAATATATTACTTGAAAAATTAAAAGAAGTTTCAGTGTCTGTGCTGCCGATTACCGTTATTGTAATGGTATTGAATTTTACGTTGACACCGATGGATTTGGATATGGTGATCAGGTTTCTTCTGGGAGCAATGTTCATAATAGCAGGACTTGCTGTATTTCTGATCGGAGTCGATTTGGGAATTACTCCCATAGGAAACCTGATGGGAAATGCGCTTGCTAAAAGCAGTAAACTTCTCATAGTGCTGGTAGCGGGACTGGTTTTGGGATTCTTCATATCCATAGCAGAGCCAGATCTTCATATACTGGCGGAACAGGTGGATGACGTAACAGGGGGAACTGTGTCCAAAATCAGTATTGTGGTGGTGGTCTCCATAGGGATAGCCGCCATGCTGAGCATAGGTCTGGGCAGGATAGTAAAGGGTATTCCTCTCTACAAACTCCTGACGGTGCTTTATCTTGTGATTTTCGGGCTTGCAGTGATGACGTCGGAAGAATTCCTTGCTATTTCATTTGATGCATCCGGAGCGACTACAGGAGCTTTGACGGTACCGTTCATAATGGCTATTGCAATAGGTGTATCAGCTATGAGAAAAGATTCAAAAGCTTCTGAAAAGGACAGCTTCGGACTTGTAGCGATAGCATCCACCGGAGCCATAATGGCAGTGATGATAATGAGCATCATTTTCAATATGGATGAAATGCAGGGAAGCCTTGAGATGGGCGATGAGACAGGAGGATGGGTGCTGAGTCCGTTTGCCGAAGAATTTCCCGTACTGCTGCTTGAGTCTGCAGTAGCGATATCGCCGATTTTGATAATATTTCTGATATGTAATTTCGTGAAGTTCAGACAGAGACGTTCCGGACTGAAAAATATATGCACTGGACTGATTTACAACTGGATCGGTCTTGCCGTGTTCCTGACGGGAGTAAATGCCGGCTTTCTCGATGCGGGGAAGTATATAGGACATCATCTTTCTGAAAATTACGGATATGCCGTACTTGTCGCGATAGGATTTGTTATAGGGCTTCTTACTATTCTGGCAGAGCCCGCTGTGCATGTACTGACTCATCAGATAGAAAGCGTAACTGCGGGATATGTGAAGCGTTCTTATGTCCTCGGGGCTCTTTCAATAGGAGTCGGAGCCGCGGTGGCTCTTTCCGTAATAAGGATAATAATTCCGGATTTGCTTCTGTGGCATTATCTGCTGCCGGGATATATAATAGCCATAGGTCTCATGTACGCCGTTCCGAAACTGTTCGTCGGTATCGCCTTTGATTCCGGAGGCGTAGCTTCGGGACCAATGACGGCGACGTTTATTCTAAGCTTCACTCAGGGGGCGGCAGAGAGTATGGAAGGCGCGGATGTACTGGTGGAAGGTTTCGGAGTGATATCGATGGTAGCGCTCACGCCGATAATAGCACTTCAGGTACTCGGACTTATATTCAAAATAAAGGCTGCAAAAAACGAAAAGAATAAAGATGTTTTGGAGGAGAGGGGACATGAAAAGATTTGAGTGCGCCTGTTTTGTCGTGAAGCACGGATGGGCAAGCCGTATCCTGCATTATGCGAGGGAGCACAACATATTCGGAGGAACGATATTTTACGGCACAGGCACAGTGAAAAGCTCCGTTCTCCATATGCTCTCCCTCGACAGGGCGGAAAAAGAAATAATCATCATGGCGGCGGAAAAAACATATGCGAGGCGTATCATGGAAATGCTCAATGAAGAATTAGAGCTGAGAAAAGAGCATCATGGAATTGCTTTCGGTATACCGGTAAGAGGATTTATCGGAGGCGTGCACAGAGAAGAAGAGGACAGTGAAGAGGAGGATGAAAACATGTATAATGCCATAATCGTAGTCCTTGAGAAAGGGAAGGCTGAAGATGCTCTTGAAGCGGCACAGAGAGCAGGAGCTTCCGGAGGAGTCATAATCAACGCGCGCGGCGCGGGCAGGCATGAGACCAACAAGTTCATGTTCATGGATATAGAGCCGGAAAAAGAAGTTCTTATGATGATAACTCCGCGGGAAAAAACCGATGGTGTTGCTGAAGCGGTCAACGATGAGATGAAACTTTCAAAACCGGGCAACGGCGTCATGATAATTCAGGATGTGAGCAAGGTTTACGGCGTAAGCATTTAGCGGTGTATACAATATAAATTACAGTAATAATTGAAAAAAGCCATAAGGTATGATAAAATTCTAAAGTCAGTTAACAATCATGCTCTTATGGTTTTTTTGGGCGTCGATATTATCGGCTCTTTTATTTTTTGAACTGATAAAGGCGTCGGTGCGAAATCGGAAAGAGAGAGGGAGAGTGCAGATGGATAGTTTTACAAAAGTATTGGAAGCCATAGACGGCGTAGTATGGGGGGTTCCTCTCATAATGCTTATCATGGGAACCGGACTGTTCCTGACGATAAGACTTGGGGTGCTTCAGTTTAGGAAACTCGGCAAGGCACTGAAGTATATGGTGAAAAATGAAGAGGACGGCATAGGAGAAGTTACCAGTTTCGGAGCGCTTTGCACCGCTATGGCTGCTACTATAGGAACAGGCAATATAGTAGGTGTGGCAACTGCGGTAGTAACCGGTGGACCGGGAGCGCTGTTCTGGATGATAGTTGCCGCGTGCCTCGGTATGGCGACCAAGTATTCCGAAGGGTTGCTCGCCGTAAAATTCAGAGAAAACAAAGGAAACGGAAGATTTCTCGGCGGACCGTTTTATTATATAGAAAAAGGCATGGGAAAAAGATGGAAATGGCTTGCGAAGCTGTTTGCGGTATTTGCATGCTGTGCCGGACTTCTCGGGATAGGTACCATAACGCAGGTAAACGGAATAGCTTCTGCAACACAGAGCTTCTTTGACCCGAACATGGAAAATATGGTAACGATATTCGGCATGGAGTATTCCATAGTAACAGTGGTAACGGCATTTGTAGTCGCATTCCTTACAGCGCTGGTTGTAATAGGAGGACTTCAGAGAATAGCAAGCGTTACTTCCATAGTTGTCCCGTTCATGGCGATAGGATATGTGGTAGTATGTGTAAGTATTCTCATATACAACCACAGAGCTATACCTGATGCAATAGTAAGCATTGTAGAAGGAGCTTTCGGACTCAGAGCTGTAGCGGGAGGGGCGATAGGCTCTCTTCTGATAGCTATGCAGATGGGTGTTGCGAGAGGCATATTTTCAAATGAAGCGGGTCTTGGAAGCGCACCTATAGCAGCTGCGGCCGCGCGTACCAAAGAGCCTGTCAGACAGGGACTGGTATCTATGACGGGAACTTTCATAGATACGGTAATCGTCTGCAGTATGACGGGGCTTACCATAATGGTGACGAATTCCTACGAAACTGCCGTAGCAAACGATCTGGAAGGTGTGGATGTCACGATAAATGCTTTTTCAGAAGGGCTGCCGTGGGGATATGAAGCCGGCTCCGCAGTGCTTATGGTATGTCTTGCGTTCTTTGCCTTCACAACGATACTCGGATGGGATTACTACAGTGAAAGAGCTCTTGAGTATCTGATGGGAGATTTAAGAGTGGTTAAGATGTACAGATGGCTTTACATAATCGCCGTTCTCGTAGGTCCGTTTCTTACTGTATCGGCGGTGTGGACCCTAGCGGATATATGCAACGGACTTATGGCGATACCGAATCTGATAGCACTGCTTGCACTCAGCGGTATAGTGGTCGCGGAAACAAGGAGCTATTTCAAGAGGCTCAATGTAGGTCAGATACAAGACTGAAAATATTGATGACGCAGGTCGTCATATAATTTTCGTATGCAGCATATAATTTCAAATAAAAGGGAACTTGTCCTTACAGTGCGTATATTAGAGAGGATGGTTCCCTATTTTTTTAGAAAAGGGAAATGATATGCTTAATACAGAAGATATAAGAAACAGAGAGGGCATAAACATCTACGACGGAAAAAGTATGGGATCTGTATGCGATATAGAGATAAATCTCAAAGAAGAAAGGGCAGTATTGGCAAATTGCGTGATATGTAGTAAAATCAAATATAAGGTTATTGTATGCACTATCGGCAGGAGGTTTAAAATGAAATGCCCATATTGTGAGAACGATGACAGCAGAGTAATAGATTCGAGACATACTGAGGATGGACATGCGATAAGACGTAGACGTGAATGTGAAGCCTGCGGCAGGCGTTTCACCACCTATGAAAAGGTGGAGGAAATGATACTCATGGTGATAAAAAAAGACGGCAGGCGCGAGGCTTTTGACAGGAACAAGCTTCTGAAGGGCATAATCAGAGCATGCGAAAAGCGCCCTGTATCCATAAGTGAGATGGAAAAAGTCGTAGACGAGATAGAACGTGGTCTGAACAACATGATGGAAAAGGAGGTCGACAGCACATTCATCGGAGAACTGGTCATGGAAAGACTGAAGGAGCTTGATGAAGTGGCATATATCAGATTTGCGTCTGTTTACAGGCAGTTTACCGATATAAACACCTTTGTGGCGGAAATAGAAAAGCTCCTTACAAATAAAAATAAGAAGTGAAGGAAAAGCATAAAGATTTGGAAAGGTGCTGATAAAATGGATGAAATTTGCAGAATTGCAATAGACGGACCGAGCGGAGCCGGTAAAAGCACTATAGCGAAAGCGGTGGCGAAAAGGCTTGGGATAGACTATATAGATACAGGAGCAATGTACCGGGCTATCGGATATAAAGCTGTGAATGAGCATGTCGGACCTGAAGATAAAGAAAAACTCGAAAGTCTTCTGGACAGTACGGACATAGATTTTGCGGGCGGAAATATAATGCTGGACGGAGAGAAAGTGAATGACAGGATAAGAACTCCGGAAATATCCAAAGCGGCATCGGTCTATTCCGCGCTTCCCGAAGTGAGGAAGAAGCTGGTAGACATCCAGCGCGGCATGGGAAGCAGGAAAAGCGTGATAATGGACGGCAGAGATATAGGTACAAATGT
>CAYYMY010000022.1:0-13111 GCA_964473095.1 uncultured Oscillospiraceae bacterium
CCGGCCTTCCGGAGGGCATAAGCTACACTGTGACAGAGAATGAAAGCGAGGGCTATACCTCTACCGTCACCACGGAAAACGAGAGCGGTAGCATCGCCGCAGGCGAGACCGTAAGTGTTAGCTTTAATAACCACAAAGATGAAGACAATACAGGTGGTGGTAACACAGATGATGACTCCAGCACAGGAACAACAGACTCTGACACCAGCACAGATACGAGCACCACAAGCCCAGAGACAGGAGATAACAGTACCTTTGCACTTTGGATCGCAATTATGCTTATGACAGGCGCAGGCTTGACATCTTCTCTGGTTTTCCTTAGAAAACATAAATAATGCACATAAAGCGAAACCCCCAGAGTGGCAACTCTGGGGGTTTCATTTGGTTTGACGAACAGAAAGCGTATATAGGCTTTAGGCATGGGGAGTGTCAAAACTGTTGCAAAACGAAAAATTATATGATAATATAAATCGGTAATAAATTTACCTGCTGCTTAGTCGAACGAAACTCCGGCGACGATTCAGCTGCAGGCGGACAAATATGAGGAGGAAAACAAAGATGATAACTACTGAAAAGAAAGCGGAAATAATCAAAGAGTATCAGCTGAAAGAGGGAGATACAGGCTCTCCTGAGGTGCAGATAGCTATTCTCACCTACAGAATCAACGATTTAAATGAACATCTTAAAGTTCATAAAAAGGACCATCATTCCAGAAGAGGCCTTTTGAAGATGGTAGGTCAGAGAAGAAATCTTCTTAATTACCTAAAGGAAAAGGATCTTGACAGATACAGAGACCTTATAGCTCGTTTAGGTTTAAGGAAGTAAACAGACTTGATAATTTAGACGGGGCGGATATTCCCCGTCTTTATTTGTATAGGACAACCTTTATCATTTAAATAAATATAAAAGGAAAGAAAATAAACAGGAGGTAGTTGTTTATTATGAAATTTACAGATTACAGGACTTTTAAGACAGCGGTAGGCGGAAAGCTTCTCGAGCTTGAAATCGGGAAAGTTTGCGAGATGGCTAACGGACAGGTAATGGTAAGATATGGGGACACTGTCGTGAATGTTACTGCGGTAGCATCCAAGCAGCCCAGACCCGATATCGATTTTTTCCCGCTTTCATGTGATTACGAGGAAAAAATGTACGCTGCGGGAAAAATCCCGGGCGGCTTCATAAAAAGAGAAGGAAGACCGAGCGAAAAAGCCATTCTGAATTCGAGACTGATGGACAGACCGCTGAGACCTCTCTTCCCTAAGGGATTTTTCAATGATGTGCAGGTAGTGGCTACGGTCATGAGCGTCGATGACGATGCTCCGTCAGAGATAGCTGCGATGATAGGCTCATCTGTAGCTCTCGCAATATCGGATATACCGTGGGACGGTCCTACAGGCTCGGTACTTATAGGGATGATAGACGGGCAGTTTATCGTCAATCCGTCGCTGGCGCAGAGGGAAGAAAGCTCTATGCATCTGGTCGTTTCGGGAACGAAGGACGCGATAATGATGGTAGAGGCAGGAGCTGATGAAATTCCGGAAGAAACTATTCTCGATGCTATAATGTTTGCCCACGAGGAAATCAAGAAAATAGTTGAATTCATAGATGAAATAGTAAAAGAGATCGGCAAGCCGAAAATGGAAGTGGAGCTTTATAAAGTTCCTGAAGACATAGAAAAAGCCGTGAGAGATTATGCGGAAGAGAAAATGAGAGCGGCTATTCAGACGTACGACAAGATGGAAAGACTGGATAATATGGATGCCGTAGAAGCAGAGACGAAGGAATATTTTGAAGAAATATATCCTGACAACGGCAAGGAAATAGATAACGTCTTATACACGATAACAAAAGAACAGGTCAGAAGCCTGATACTCGATGATGAAATAAGACCTGACAACAGAAAGAGAACGGAGATAAGACCCATATGGTGTGATACGGGACTTCTTCCGAGAACTCACGGCTCAGCGCTTTTCAAGAGAGGTCAGACTCAGGTCATGTCTGTGGCAACCCTCGGTACTCTCAGCGAGGCTCAGACTATAGACGGAATAAATGAACAGACAGAAAAGAGATATATGCACCACTATAACTTCCCGCCTTACTCCGTAGGAGAAGCGAGACCGATGAGAAGTCCGGGAAGAAGAGAGATAGGTCACGGCGCACTGGCCGAAAGGGCTCTCATACCGGTACTGCCGAGTGAAGAAGAGTTCCCTTACGCTATAAGAGTGGTATCGGAAGTGCTTTCTTCCAACGGCTCGACATCGCAGGCATCGGTCTGCGGAAGCTGCCTCGCGCTGATGGATGCAGGCGTACCGATTAAAGCTCCTGTAGCAGGGATCGCCATGGGTCTGATAGAACGTGTTGAAGAAGACGGAACGAGTAAAATGGCTATACTTTCAGATATTCAGGGTATGGAAGACTTCCTGGGAGATATGGACTTCAAAGTGGCAGGAACGGCAAAGGGTGTAACAGCGATACAGATGGATATAAAAGTTCACGGATTATCCAAGGAAGTTCTACAGAATGCTCTCAAGCAGGCATATGAAGGAAGAATGCATATAATGAAGGAGATGCTCGATGAGCTTCCTGAGCCGAGAAAGGATTTATCGCCGTATGCTCCGAGAATCATATCCATGTATATCGATCCTGAACAGATCAGGACTGTTATAGGACCTGGAGGAAAAACTATAAACAGGATAATCGCAGATACAGGAGTTAAAATAGATATAGATGATACGGGACTTGTGTACATCGCGGCTCCTGATGTAAAGAGCGCGGAAGCCGGCATGAAAGAAATCGAGCTTCTGATAAAGGAGCCGGAGCCGGGTGAAATATATGAAGGAACGGTTACGAGAGTTACAAGCTTCGGAGCGTTCATAGAAATCCTGCCTGGTAAGGAAGGACTGCTTCATATTTCAAAGATGGCGAAAGAAAGAGTAGAAAAGGTTGAGGATGTAATGAATGTAGGAGACAAGGTGAAAGTAAAAGTTACTGAAATCGACAGTCAGAACAGGATAAATCTTTCGAGAAAAGAACTCCTTTAATGAGTATCAGTATATGAAGCAAAGCTTTAATGTATTAAAAGAGCACCGGGAATTTGCCTCAGTGCTCTTTTGTTTTGAAAAATCATTTTTTTATCAGAGAACGGCCTGTCATTTCGTCAGGTATTTCCATATTCATCAAATCGAGCATGGTAGGAGCTATATCGCATAGTTTGCCGCCGTCTTTGAGAGCTTTGGGCTTGGAGGATATGTGCATGAGTGGGACATCGTTTAAGGAGTGAGCCGTAACGATATTTCCTTTATCATCAGTCATCACATCTGCATTGCCGTGATCAGCGGTAAGGAGAATCTGACCGTCTTTTGCGAGCACGGCATCCGAAACCTTCATGATACATTCGTCAAGGGTTTCTATAGCCCGGACAGCTGCGCTCATTACGCCTGTATGACCAACCATATCGGCATTGGCATAGTTCAGTATTATGACATCGTATTCTTCTCCCTTTACAGCCTCGATAACCCTTTCGGTAACTTCATAAGCGCTCATTTCAGGCTGCATATCATATGTAGCAACTTTAGGCGACGGGACCAGTATCCTGTCTTCGTTCCTGTTGGGAGCTTCAACGCCGCCGTTGAAGAAAAAGGTGACGTGAGCGTATTTTTCAGTTTCTGCTATCCGAAGCTGTTTCAGTCCGGTATCGGCTATGTACTCGCCCAATGTGTTTTTCATAGTTTCAGGAGGATATGCGAGCAGGACGTCAGGCATCTGTGCATCATACTGTGTCATGCATACATAGCACAGATTTCTGACGGTCTTTTTTCTGACAAAACCATCAAAGTCCCTGTCCACGAATGATCGTGTTATTTCTCTTGCCCTGTCAGGTCTGAAATTGAACATTATCATGCTGTCTCCGTCGGAAACAGGAATGAAATCATCGGTTACGGTAGGAAGAACGAATTCATCATTTTCATCGCGCTCATAAGCCTGTCTTATTGCCGAGGTAGCGTTTTCTGCATGATATCCTTCCCCCGAGGTCATGGCGTCGTAAGCTTTCTGCACTCTGTCCCAGCGTTTGTCTCTGTCCATGGCATAGTATCTGCCGGATACCGTGCCTATGACACCGATGTGTGCTTTTTCCATGTGCTCGGAAAGCATATTTATGTATTCGGCAGCGCACCTTGGGGGAACATCTCTGCCGTCGAGGAAACAATGGATGCAGACTTTCGTCACTCCGTTTTTCTGAGCCATATCTATGAGTGCGAGAAGATGATTTATATGGCTGTGCACACCTCCATCGGATAGAAGTCCGAGCAGGTGCAGCGCCGAATCATTTTCTTTAACGTGGTCGATAGCTTTTCTGAGAGATGTATTTTTAAAAAAACTTCCGTCTTCAATGGATTTGGTTATCAGAGTGAGATCCTGATATACTATTCTTCCGGCGCCTATGTTCAGATGACCGACTTCGGAGTTGCCCATCTGCCCCTTGGGAAGACCGACATCAAGGCCGCAGGCTTTAAGCCTTGTTGAGGGGTATTCTGAAAACAATCTGTCGAGATTAGGTTTTTTTGCCGCAGCTATAGCATTGCCCTCAGGGTTTGGATTTAATCCGTATCCGTCGAGAATCATCAGCATAGTCGGACGTTTGAAATTTTTCATATGCGATACCTCCGTGCTTGATGTTTGAATTTATGAAATCCATTATATCATATAGTTGAAAAAAACGGGAATAATACTTATATGGCATATGCTGCATAAATTTGCAGAAAAAGCAGTGTGTTGTGCATTGGAGGATTTAGATGTATACTTATTTCGTGAGAAATGCATGTTAGCGGAGAGAATACATATTATGAAATGGACGAAAGCACAGGAACATATTATAAAATCGAGAAATAAAAATATGCTTGTATCGGCGGCGGCAGGCTCGGGCAAGACGGCCGTTCTGATAGAGCGTATAAAGCAGATGGTGATAAAAGACAATGTTGATATAGATGAATTCCTGATAACGACCTTTACCAACGCGGCATCATCTGAAATGAAGGAGAGACTCAGCTCGGCAATAAGAAAAGAGATAGAGGGGAAAAAAGGTGATTTGAAGTTTCTCCGCAGGCAGCTTTCGATGCTGCCAGGAGCGAGCATAGGAACTTTTCATAATTTTTCTCTTGAAATAATAAAGAGATATTTTTATCTTACAGATCTTGAGCCGGGTTTTTCAATAGGTGATGATATACAGATATCGATAATAAAGAAAGAAAGCGTCGAAGAGCTTTTCGAGAGAAGATTTGAATGTGATTACGATGCTTTCACCGCCTTTCTCAGAAAGTACAGCTCGGACAGAAGCGAGGAAAAACTGAAAGACAATATAATATCCATATATGATGAACTTCGGAGCATACCGGATTATATGTCCTGGGCGGAAGAAAAGGCAGAGCTTCTGCAAAGTAATTCTCCTGCGGAAAGGACAGGAATCGCAGGATTCATATTGGAGGATACCTTAAAAAATATAACAGAGGCTTCAAAACTGTATGAGAAGGCTGTCGATGCTACAGAAAAAGCCGGTGTAGAAAGCATCAGCATCAAAGCCAGTCAGGATGCGGAAAAAGTGAAACAGGCGGCTGAAGCGCTTGAGCATATTCTCTCCTGCTTTATGCGGGGAAAGGAAGAAGCTCGGGATGCCTTCGGAAAGACGGTGGAAATTCTCAGAGGATTCAGATTCAATGCTATGAGAGCGGCGAAATTCGAACAGGAGTATTACGATGAAATCAAGGAAAGGGTTTCAGATTACAGGAAGAACGGCAAGAAACTGATAGATGACGTATCAGCAAAGTATTTTGCAAGAGAACTTGAGGATTACAACGAAGAATTAAGAGAAATAAGCGGTGATACCAAATATTACACGGGACTGTTAAAAGAATTCGAAGAAATCTTTAAAGACAGAAAGCATGAAAGAAACATGATTGACTTTGATGACGTCATGCACTACGCCTTGGAAATCCTCAGAAACGATATGGCGGCAGAAGAGTACAGAAACAGATACAGATATATATTCATAGACGAGTTTCAGGACAGCAATATGCTGCAGGAGCTGATAATAGAAAGAATCGCGAGAGAAAACAACGTTTTCATGGTGGGAGATGTTAAACAGAGCATATACAAATTCAGACTTGCAGAGCCGGAAATATTCAAGAGAAAGTATGAGGAATACAGCAGGGAAGATATTGAAAACAGTGAAAAGATAGATTTGAACAGTAATTTCAGAAGCAAATACAATGTAACGAAAACCGTGAACGAAGTTTTTTCGGATATAATGGATGACTACGGAGAAAATGAAAAGCTCCACTGCGCCGCGGGCAAAGAGCACGCAGGCTTTGAAAGCCGCCTTACTCTTATAGATAAAAGCTCAAAACGCGAAGATGATTTTCTGGAAGATGCTGAAATGGAAGCGGAAGCCATAGCAAGCATAATAAGAGAGAATGAAGGAAAGACTGTATACGATATCAAGAAGGGAGAATACAGAAAGCTGTGCTATGGAGATATAGTTGTGCTGACAAGGAGCAGGAATTCGATATCAGGACTGGAAAGATATCTGAACAATTCAGGAGGAATACCTGCATACGGAGATAACTCGGGAGGATATTTTGAGAGCGTGGAGATACAGGTGTTTGTCAATCTTCTCAAGATAATAGATAACACGAGAAGAGATATACCGCTGATTTCAGTGATGCGTTCGATGATATTCGATTTTGACGCGAAAGAACTGGCTCGTATCAGGATAGAATTTGAAAAGGGCAGTTTTTACAGCGCTTCAGTCAGATATTCAAAAGAAGGCTCAGATGAAAAGCTAAGGATGAAAATCACTGAAATGTTCAGTACGCTTGAATATTGGAAGGCTGTGAAGAAGACTGTGACTCTTGAGGAGCTTTTGAGGCGGCTGCTCTATGAGTCCGGGTATTTTGATTATTGCAGCGGTCTTCCGGTAGGTAAGCAGAGAATATCAAATCTGAGACTTTTAGTGGAAAAAGCTGCTGAATTCGAGGAAAAAAACTACAGCGGATTATATGGATTTCTTACATATATAGATGCTATGAAGAAAAACAGCATATCTTCGGGAGAGGGGGTGACGGCGGGAGAGGATGAAAATGCAGTCAGAATTATGACGGTCCATAAAAGCAAGGGGCTTGAATTTCCCGTTGTGATACTTTCGGGGACAGGTCGCAGGATAAAACCTAAAGGGACAGGCAACGTCGCTTCTATGCATAAGGATTTCGGTATAGTCCTGCCAAGCGTAAACAGAAATGAAGGATGGCACAGGAAAACTCTTCTGCAGAGAGTGATAGAGAGAAAAAAAGCAGAAGAAGAGACAGATGAAGAAATCAGAATATTGTATGTGGCATTGACGAGGGCTATAGACAGGATAGAAGTAACAGGAACGGTAAAGGATGTCGAAAAATTAGACGAAAGTGAGAGCGGAAGAAAATCTTTTGCGGAAATGCTTTATCCCGCTTTTGTGAGAAGCGGAGATGAGATAGTCGTAAAAAACGCTGAAAATGTTCTGTCTTCAGAGGTGCATGCGGTGAAGGAAAGATTGTCGGCAGAAAACTTAAAGGCAATGATAGCCGCATCGGCAGATGAGGATATGTATGATAAAATAGACGCGAGGCTTTCCTACGTATATCCGTATACTTCTGCGGAAAAAATCAAATCAAAGTATTCCGTTACGGAGCTTAATAACGCTTTTACGGAAAAAAAAGAGGCGTCGGAGCTGAGATTTCCTGAATTTTCTCAGAAGAAAAATGGTCTCAGTGCCGCGGAAACAGGAACTGTAATGCACAGAGTAATGGAAAAGCTTGACTTCAGGACTGCTCTTGAAAGGGGAGAAGCTTACATAAAAGAAAAAATTCTGGAGATGAAAGGCAGCGGAACGCTGACGGAGGAGGAGGCGGAAAGCGTAAATGTCGGGAATATAGCCGGATTCTTTGATTCCGAAATAGGGAAAAGGGCAGCTAAGGCAGCCAATGCAGAAAAGGAAAGCGAATTTATACTTCTTAAAAATATAAGAGGAGAGGATACCATAGTTCAGGGAATAATAGATTTTTTCTTTGAAGAAGACGATGGCCTCGTTCTCATAGATTACAAAAACAGTTATATAAATGCGGCAGCGGATGAATACGAAGTGGTGAAACGTTACAAGGAACAGATAGCTTTGTATGAAGAGGCTCTCGAAACTGCGAAGAATAAAAATGTCAAGGAATCTTATCTCTATATGTTCAATTCAAAAAAATTTATAAAAGGGAGATAAAATTTAAAAAATAATGTTGACATTATTATACAGGAGTGGTACATTTAAATTGAAGTTAGCACTCGCATATTAAGAGTGCTAACAACAGGAGGCCTAAAATGGATTTAAGTGAAAGAAAACTGAAAATACTGCAGGCCATAATATCCAATTATATAAGTACTGCCGAGCCTGTGGGTTCGAGAACGATATCAAAGAATTATGACTTCGGAATAAGTCCGGCTACAATCAGAAATGAAATGTCCGATCTGGAAGACATGGGATATCTGAGCCATCCTCACACGTCATCGGGAAGAGTTCCGTCGGAGAAAGCGTACAGACTTTATGTCAATGAGCTTATGAAAAAACGTGAACTTACCGAGTCGGAAAAGGAGAGCATAGCGGCAAGGCTGTACAGCAACATGACAGAGCTTGAGAATATAGTTCAGAGAGCTGCTCATGTATTATCCGAGATAACAAGCCTAATGGCTTTCGGTATTACACCGAAACAGGATGAGGATACGCTGAAGTATATCAATCTTATTCCGGTAGATGAATATACCGTTGTACTTATGCTGGTAGCGGAAAGCGGCAAGGTTTCAAATACCACGGTTAAGCTGACAAAGCCGGCATCGGAGGATTCGCTGAGGATACTTTCCAAGACCATGACGTATAATTACAGAGGGAAAACGCTCAGCGAAGCGCTTACAGTCGATATAATCAAGAGCTTCAAGGCGGACGCCGAATCTATGGCGATGTTTGAAAAAAATATCGTGCCGAGCTTTGTAAAGACCCTTGAAGATATGCTGAACGTAAATCTTTATATGGATGGTCTGACAAATATATTCTCTATACCTGAATACAATGATATCGACAGCGCCAAGATGTTTATGGAAATTCTGGATAAAAAGGAGGACCTCACAAGGACGCTGGTAAACAGGGAAAACGGTGTGATAATAACCATAGGCAATGAGCATAAGGAAGAATCTATGCAGAACTGCAGTCTCATAACCGCCACCTACCATGTGGACGGTAAGCTGATGGGAAAAATAGGAGTTATCGGACCTACGCGAATGCGATACGGAGAGATCACATCTATAGTGGAGTATCTTACCGATAATATAAGCGAAGCGTTCAAAATTGCGGAAGGAGATAATGATGACGAAAATAAACAGCGATGATATCAAGAAAGAAGAAACCGTACCGGCAGATACGGTCACTGAAGAAGAGGTAGAAAAAGCTGATGAGAACGGCAAAGAGCCTGAAGACGAGAATGTTAAGGTCGAAGAAGAAACAGCTGATACGGAAGCCGATAAGGAGGATGCGGACGCGAGATATTTGAGGCTGATGGCAGACTTTCAGAACTATAAAAAGAGAGTTGAAAAAGAAAAAAAGGATTTGCAATCATATGCCAATGAGAAGATAATAACCGAACTGCTTTCTGTTTTAGACAATTTTGAAAGAGCTCTCCAGCAGGAGGCGGGAGGAGATGGATTCAAAGAAGGCATGGAGATGATATTCAAGCAGCTGGGCGACGTACTGGAAAAGTCGGGTCTGGCAGAAATCGCGGCGCTTGGAGAGGATTTCGATCCGAATTTCCATAATGCCGTGATGACAGAGGAAACCGAAGAATATGAAAGCGGCAAGGTTTCCGGTGTAATGCAGAAGGGCTATACTTTGAACGGCAGAGTTATAAGGCCGTCAATGGTAAAAGTCACAGGCTAAGCTTTCATAATATAATGAGGAGGAAAATAAAATGGGAAAAGTAATAGGAATTGATTTGGGCACAACAAACTCGTGCGTAGCAGTACTGGAAGGGGGAGAACCTGTTGTTATAGCCAATGCGGAAGGCAACAGAACGACACCATCCATCGTAGGATTTGCAAAAAACGGAGAAAGGCTTGTGGGCGAAACCGCCAAGAGACAGGCTATAACAAACCCTGAAAGGACGATATCTTCCATAAAAAGATATATGGGCACCGACCATACAGTTGAAATAGACGGTAAAAAATACACACCGCAGGATATATCGGCAATGATACTCGGAAAGCTGAAGGCTGATGCGGAAAGCTATCTGGGAGAGAAGGTAACCGAAGCGGTAATAACTGTACCCGCATACTTTACAGACAGCCAGAAACAGGCTACTAAAGATGCCGGAAAAATAGCGGGACTTGATGTAAAGAGAATAATAAACGAGCCTACGGCAGCATCGCTTGCATACGGTCTTGATAAGGATGAAGATCAGCATAAAATACTTGTATACGACCTTGGCGGAGGCACATTCGATGTATCTATACTCGAACTTGGCGACGGAGTATTCGAAGTGCTTGCAACCAACGGCAATAACAAGCTGGGCGGCGATGATTTTGACGAAGCTCTGCTGAACTTTATGGCTGACAGCTTTGCAAAGGAAAACGGAGTTGACCTCAGAAATGACAAGATGGCGCTGCAGAGACTTAAAGAGGCTGCGGAGAAAGCAAAGAAAGAGCTTTCAAGTGCACAGACTACAAATGTAAATCTGCCGTTTATAACTGTAAATGAAAACGGTCCGCTCCATCTTAACATGGACATAACGAGAGCTAAATTCGACCAGCTCACGGAAAATCTTGTGAACAAGACGATAGAGCCTATGAAAAAGGCGATGTCTGACGGGGGAGTAAGCAACAGCGATATTTCCAAAGTCATACTCGTAGGAGGCTCCACGAGAATACCGGCAGTTCAGGAAGCTGTTAAGAAAGTAACCGGGAAAGAGCCTTTCAAGGGCATAAATCCTGATGAGTGTGTTGCTATCGGAGCAGCTATACAGGCAGGAGTTCTCACAGGAGAAGTAAACGATGTACTGCTTCTTGATGTAACACCGCTCTCACTTTCCATAGAAACTCTGGGAGGCGTTGCAACTAAGCTGATTGAGAGGAATACTACTATACCTACGAAGAAGAGCCAGATATTCTCGACGGCTGCGGATAATCAGACTGCAGTGGATATCCATGTAATGCAGGGTGAAAGAGAAATGGCTGCAGACAACACCACGCTTGGAAGATTCCAGCTTACAGGGATTCCGCCTGCTCCGCGTGGAGTACCGCAGATAGAAGTTACATTCGATATAGACGCGAACGGTATCGTAAACGTAAGCGCGAAAGACATGGGCACCGGAAAAGAACAGAGCATTACGATAACGTCTTCGACTAAGCTGTCGGAAGATGAAATAAACACTAAAGTGAAAGAAGCTGAACAGTATGCTGAGGAAGACAAGAAGAGAAAAGAGGAGATAGAGGTAAGAAACAGAGCGGAAACTCTCGTTTATGAAACTGAGAAAAATCTCAAAGAGCTTGAAGGCTCTCTCAGCGAAGAAGAGAAGAATGACATAAACGCTGCAAAGGATGAACTTTCCAAAGCTCTGGAAGCAAACAACATGGATGATATCAAAGACAAAACCGAAAAGCTCACTGAAAAATTCCATACGATTTCCTCTAAAATGTATCAGCAGGCTCAGGCTCAGCAGCAGGCGGCTGGAGGAAATGCCGGTGCAGACGCGGCAGGCGGCGCGGAAAATTCAGCTCCTAAAGATGACAACGTAGTAGATGCAGATTACGAAGTAGTGGACGACGATAAGAAATAAGCGTGAATACGCGATATGTGACAGTAACAGCTTGCGGTCCGGTTTAGGGCCGCAAGCGAAGTTATGTCATAAATAAATCATTAAGAGGAAAAAGATATGGCAGAAAAGAGAGATTACTACGAAGTCCTGGGGTTGAAGAAAGGCGCAAGCGATAATGACATAAAAAAAGCTTTTCGAAAAATGGCTATGAAGTATCATCCCGATAAAAATCCGGGAGATAGAAATGCCGAAGAAAAGTTCAAAGAAATAAATGAAGCATATGCAGTCCTGTCGGATCCTGAGAAAAAAGAAAAGTATGATAAATTCGGTCATGCAGGTGTGGACCCGAATGCGGGCTTCGGCGGCGCAGACGGCGGATTCGGCGGTTTTGGCGGCTTTGGCGGTTTTGATGATATATTTGATATGTTCGGTGGCTTCGGTGGCTTCGGCGGCGGAAGAAGCAGGAGCAGGAAAAACGGACCTAAAAAGGGGAGTGATCTGCAGAAGGCAATAACCATAGATTTTACAGAAGCAGCTTTTGGGACGAAGAAAAGGATAACCTTAAACAAGTATGTAAAATGTAAAACCTGCGGCGGTAGCGGAGCTGCACCGGGAACATCTAAAAAAACTTGTCCGAAGTGTAATGGTACAGGAGAGATAAGGACTTCCCAGAGGACTCCTCTCGGAACATTCCAGAGCGTATCTCCTTGTCCTGACTGCAACGCTACGGGAGAGATAAACGATACTCCTTGCAGAGATTGCGGCGGCAGCGGGAAAGTCAGAGAAAATGTCACTATATCGGTAAACATCCCCGCAGGGGTGGACAACGATTCGGTTATCCCTATAAAAGGACAGGGTGAACCGGGTGTAGACGGCGGCCCCGACGGTGATCTTTACATCGTGATAAATGTAAGACCTCATAAAATTTTTGAAAGACAAGGTCAGGATCTATGGTTGGAAATTCCTGTAAGCTTCAACCAGGCGGCTCTTGGTGATGAGATAATAGTGCCTACTCTTGAAGACAAAGTATCATATAAGATACCTGCAGGAACTCAGCCTGGGACGGTATTCAGGCTTAAGGGCAAAGGAATCAAGAGTGTAAGGAGCAGCAAAAAGGGAGATCTGTATGTCAAGGTAATACTTGAAATACCTACAAAGCTTAACTCAAAGCAGAAAAAAGCCATAGAGTCAATGGGAAAGGTTGTTACAAATGACTGCTATCAGAAAAAAAGCAGCTTCTTAAA
>CAYYMY010000022.1:13211-21097 GCA_964473095.1 uncultured Oscillospiraceae bacterium
ATAGAAAAAATGAGAAGATTTTTTGTTGAGAAAGAAAACATAGAAACAAACAGGGTAGTATTGACCGATAAAGATGATGTGCATCATATAGTAAAGGTGCTTCGTCTGGAAAAGGGAGATGAAATAAGCGTTTCCGATGGGGAAGAGTGGGAATACCTGGCGGAAATAACTTATACAAGCAAGGACAGATGTGAGGCAAGGATAATAGATAAACAGCGTTTTGCCAGAGAGCCTTCGTTAAGGGTAACGCTGTTTCAGGGGATACCTAAGCAGGGGAAAATGGAAATAGTTATCCAGAAGGGAACGGAGCTGGGAGTGGAGACGATCGTTCCGGTATTTATGGACAGGACGGTAGTGTCGGAAAAGGGAAATATAGAAAAGAAACTGCAACGATGGCGGAAAGTCGCGGCAGAAGCAGCTAAGCAGTGCAGGAGAGGGATTGTTCCTGAAGTTGAGCTTCCGGTCAAAACTGCGGAGATGATAAAACGATTTTCATCCTATGATGCTGTAATATTTCCATATGAAAATGAAGAGAACACTACGATGAAAAAGGCTCTAAGAAATCTTTCCTGTTCATGGCAGGAAGATGAAACAGGCATCAGAAAAAATCTTGCTGTAATTATAGGCCCTGAAGGCGGGTTTTCAGATAGTGAGGCTAAAGATATAGAAAAATCAGGAGCACTGCCCGTATCGTTGGGAAAAACAACACTGCGTACCGAGACAGCGGGAATTGCTGCAATTGCTATGGTCATGTATGAACTTGAAATGCAGTAGAGAGATCATGTAAGTTCGATCGCTTGTTTGCCCGATATATGTTCGATTTCCATTTTCAGCATGCACAGAGGCTTCCAGTCGCGCTCTATTGCTTTTTTTCGGTTTTCGGCGGTGTCGTCGGGAGCGTATTTCAAAGCAAGCTTTTCAATGGCGTGCAGCTTTTCGGTATCATCTGTTATTTCGGTCACTTTGCCGAATACTATGACGCTTTTGAAATACGTTGTATATTCTTCAGGCACAATCTGATCCTGAGCAGTCACACAGAAAGATGCTTTTGGATTTTTTTCAACAGCGTCTATTTTGTGTCCTTTTTTTGCGCTGTGGAAATATATGCAGGCGCCGTCGAAGACATAGCTGAGAGGGACCGCATACGGGTAGCCGTCATCACCGTGAACAGCAAGAACACCGTTTGTGTTGTTTTTTAATATGAGCGCTGATTCTTCTGCGGAAAGCTTTTGTTTTATTCTTCTCATTTCTCTGAACATAAAATACACCTCCGTTAATGATTCTGCGGCAGCACTGCCGCTATAGCTTCTATGGACCCATTGAGAATATTTTCATCCTTTTTGCCCCATCTGTCAAGCATGTTGACTATCTATCCGCCCATTTAAAAGAATGATGACAAAAGATGACATTTAAAAGCATGAAAATGTATGGTGTTTTATGTATACGCGAGCTGTGTTATAATTTGATTGTCGTTGAAAAGATTATCAGGAGGGTCTGTATGAAAGCAGCATTTCACACACTGGGATGCAAAGTTAACCAATATGAAACAGAAGCCATTTCGGAAGCATTCGAGAAAAGAGGATATACCATAGTAGATGAACGTGAATTTGCCGATGTGTACGTGGTAAATACGTGCACGGTAACGTCTGTTGCGGACAGAAAATCGAGGCAGTATATAAGGCGTATGAAAAAGGTGAATCCTGAAAGTGTGGTTGTTGTTGCCGGATGCTATGCACAGATAAATCCTGATGAGGTCGCGCAGATAGAAGATGTAGATATAATAGTCGGGAGCGGTGAAAAAAACAGAATAACTGATTTTGTAGATGAATACATAGATTACAGGAAAAGACAGCGGCATGTGAATGAATACAGCCGGCTTGAACATTACGACGACATGGGAATGGTCACGAGCGCAGAGAACAGAACGAGAGCCTATGTAAAGATACAGGAGGGATGCGACAGATTCTGTTCATACTGTGTGATACCGTATGCCCGCGGAAAAGTGCGCAGCCGTGATATGGGAGAGATAACGAAAGAAGTAAGACGCCTTGTGGATGCGGGATATAGAGAAATAGTCCTGACCGGTATAAACACAGCGCTTTATGGAATGGAAAAAGAAAACGAGGACGATGGTATATACGGTGTAGAAAAAGTTATAGCCGCGGTGAATGATATGGAAGGAGATTTCCGCATAAGACTCAGCTCTCTTGAGCCTGCGGTTGTAAATGCGGATTATGTGGAAAGGCTGCTGAAATACGATAAGCTTTGTCATCATCTGCATCTCTCAGCCCAGAGCGGCAGCGACAGGATACTGGGTGAGATGAACAGGCCATACAGCAGAAAGGAGTATATGGATATAGTCGAAGTTTTGAGAAAAGCAGATCCTCTTTACGGGATATCGACAGATATAATAGTCGGATTTCCGGGAGAGAAAGAACAGGATTTCACAGAGAGCGTAAAACTCGTTGAAGAATGTCTTTTCTGCAAAACGCATATATTCAAATATTCCAAAAGACCGCTGACAAAGGCGGCGGCAATGAAAGAGCATGTAGCGCCACAGGTTAAAAACAGAAGAAGCGAGGAACTTCATGAAACGGGGCGCATATCTGCGAAGGAATTCTTTGAGATGAATAAGGAGACAGTACATGATGTGATTTTTGAGGAAATATCCGAAGATGGCAGTATGGCAGCAGGATATACGGAAAATTATATAAGGGTATATGTGCCATGGAACGCCGAAGGAAATAAGCTGCCGGAAGGGATAATAAAGGTAAGGCTCAAAGATATTTTTTCGGACGGTATGACGGGAGAGATATCATCTGAAGGTACATGATATGTCGGCTCCTCCAAAAATTTGATTTATCTTTAAACAGTGTATATAATAAATTTAGAATGTTCAAGTCGGGAAAGGGAGTGAAGTAATGGATGACTGCGTATTCTGCAAGATAGTATCCGGAGAGATACCTTCAAATAAGGTATACGAGGATGATAAGATACTGTGCTTTCATGATCTTGATCCTCAGGCTCCTGTTCATGTGCTGATAATACCTAAAAAGCATATAGCGTCAATGGATGATTTAAATGAAGAGGATGCGGAGCTGATGGGATATATCATGATAAAAGTCAAAGATATAGCTGAAAAACTCGGACTCGAAAACGGGTACAGACTTGTCAACAACTGCGGCGAAGATGGATTACAGACGGTAAAACATATCCATTTTCATCTGCTTGGCAAGAGAAAACTGACATGGCCTCCGGGCTGATCGTTGCATACAGGAAAAAAATCTTGCATAAAAGGACATAAAATAGTATAATGACAGCGTTATAGGCAAGCCGTTTATGGCTATAATGATTTAGATAAAGTCAGGAGGTGAAACGGTAATGGCACAGGTAATAGTAAGAGAAAACGAAAGCTTGGAAAGCGCACTTAAGAGATTTAAAAGATCGTGCGCCAGAGACGGAGTTATGTCTGAACTCAGAAAACGAGAACATTACGAGAAACCAAGCGTAAAGAGAAAGAAGAAGTCTGAGGCTGCAAGAAAAAAGGCTAAAAAATATTAGTATATCAATTATTGGACGGATAAGAGGTGTTTTTGAGTGACCTTAAAGAAAAAACTGGACGATGACTTTAAGGAGGCTATGAAAAACAGACAGACGGTCCGAAAAGAGACCATCAGTTTTGTAAGAGCCGCCATAAAACAGTATGAAGTCGATAATCGAAAAGAAATCGATGATGCGGGGATCGCATCTATAATAGCGAAGCAGGTGAAGATGAGAAGGGATGCCCTTGCTGATTTTGAATCTGCCGGAAGAACCGATTTGCTTGATGCCTATAATGCAGAGATAGAAGTCCTAATGGATTACATGCCTGAACAGCTTACGGATGAGAAGATAAAAGAAATAGTCGAACAGACGGCATTGGAAATAGGCGTCGAAAAAGGAAGCGGGAAGGCTGCAATGGGAAAACTTATGGGCGCGGTAATGCCGAAAGTCAAAGGAGCCGCAGACGGCAGCAGTGTAAAGACGGCAGTCGAAGGGTTCCTGGGATAAACATCAATATACTTAAAGCTGATCATACAGCGCCGGCACATCATTGCCGGCGCTGTTTTAACTACAGGAGCACTTTATGTTTTTACCTATTTGCATGGAGGATATGAAGGAGAGAGGCTGGGAACAGGCGGATTTTGTAATGGTAACGGGAGACGCATATGTGGATCATCCGTCCTTCGGCACGGCAATAATAAGCCGTGTACTGGAAGCTCATGGCTATAAAGTGGCGATGCTTGCGCAGCCGGACTGGAGAACGGCCGATGATTTTAGAAGATTCGGAGCTCCCAGGCTCGGATTTCTGATAAACAGCGGGAATGTAGACTCAATGGTGAACCATTATTCTGTGTTCAGACACAGACGCAAACACGATGTATATTCACCGGGAGGGGTTGCGGGCAGGCGTCCGGACAGGGCTGTGACAGTCTATGCCAACAGAGTCAGGGAAGCTTATCGGGGCATACCTGTAATAATAGGAGGGCTTGAAGCCAGTCTCAGAAGAATGGGTCATTACGATTACTGGGACGATAAGGTGAGAAGATCCATACTTCTTGATTCGAGGGCAGATATTTTAATATACGGAATGGGCGAAAGAGCTTCGATTGAGATCGCCGATGCTTTAAATGCGGGAATTGATATAAAGGATATAGACTGGATAAGGGGGACATGTGTAAGGAAGAAAGATGTGGAATTATTCGAAGATGATATAATACTCCCTGATTTTGATAATATAGTCAGATCAAAAAAAGCGTACTGCAGGAGCTTTGCCATGAAGTACAGGAGCAATGATGCGGTGACAGGCAGGAGAGTGCTGGAGAAATACAGAGAGGGCGTCGTTGTTCAGAATCCGCCGCAGCCGCCTCTTGAGAGGGAGGAGCTTGATGAAGTGTATGGTCTTGATTATATGAGGGATTATCATCCCATCTATGAGAAGGATGGCGGAGTGCCAGCGATAAGAGAGGTCAAGTTCAGCATAACTGCCAACAGAGGATGCTTCGGAGGGTGCGCGTTCTGCGCCATAACCTATCATCAGGGCAGAGAAGTGAGGAGCAGGAGCACAGAATCCATAGTGAAGGAAGCTGAGAAGCTTACGAGACTTGAAGATTTTAAGGGATATATCCACGATGTGGGCGGTCCTACAGCAAATTTCAGGAAGCCTTCCTGCGCAAAACAGAAAAAGCACGGCATGTGCGAAAGGAAAGACTGCCTTTTCCCAAAACCGTGCCGAAATCTGGAAATTGACCACAGTGAATACATGAAAGTCCTCGATGCAGTGAGAAATGTAAAGGGTGTAAAAAAGATATTCATACGTTCAGGTATAAGATACGATTACCTGCTGGCAGATAAGAAAATCGGGTTTTTGGAGCAGCTGTGCAGATATCATGTGAGCGGTATATTGAAAGTTGCTCCGGAGCATATTTCAGATACGGTTTTAAAATGCATGCACAAACCTGGCATGGAAGTTTTTGATGAATTTAAGGAAGAATATGAAAAAATGAACGAAAAGCTCGGAATGAAGCAGTATATGGTGCCTTATTTCATATCTTCACATCCCGGAAGCAGGCTGGAAGATGCGGTAGAGCTGGCTTTATACATGAAAAAATCAGGATTCATACCCGATCAGGTACAGGATTTTTATCCTACGCCCGGGACTCTTTCAACCTGTATGTATTATACAGGTATGGACCCGTTTACACTGAAACCTGTGTATACGGCAAAAAGCGAAAATGAGAAAAGAATGCAGAGAGCGCTGCTGCATTTTCACAAAAAGGAGAATCGGGCGATGGTGAAAAAAGCTTTGAAATCTGCAGGCAGACAGGATCTGGAGCAGGTTTTGATTCCGGAAAAACACAGAGGAATAAGATGAGAGGTATAGCAGATATAGCAAGAGCATATAAAGACGGGAAAATGCAGTACGGTGAAATTTCGTCGCGAAAAATGCGTCCGGAGTTTGCGGTTACCGAGATATACGGAGAAAACAGCAGAAAAATTTCAAATACTATCGCCAAAGGCGACAGCCTGGAATATATGGATTATCTTATAAAAGAGAGATGTATGTCTGAAAGATTTCAGCTTATTTACGTTGATCCGCCTTTTTTTTCAAAGAGCAGGTATCAGGCATCTTTCTGCGTCACATCAAAGGACATGAAAAGGTCGCCGCTGATAAAAGTGGATGCCTACGATGACAGCAGGTCCGCAGATATGTATGAATATCTGAAGATGATGACTGTGCGGCTTTTTATGATGAAGGAGCTGCTGAGCGAGACGGGGTGTATATGCGTACATCTGGACTGGCATGCCGTCCATTATGTGAAAATAATAATGGACGAGATATTCGGCAGGGAAAACTTTATAAATGAAATCGTATGGACTTACAAATCGGGCGGGAGCAGCAGAAAAAGCTTTGCGAGAAAACACGATACGCTGCTGCTTTACGGCAGGAGTGAAAAGTATAAATTCAACCCTCAGCAGGAGAAGTCTTACAACAGAGAACTGAAACCCTACAGATTCAGAGGGGTCGAAGAATTCTGCGATGAAAAGGGCTGGTATACGGAAGTGAACATGAAAGATGTGTGGAATATCGACATGGTGGGAAGGACATCAAAGGAACGGACCGGATATGCTACGCAGAAACCTGAAAAACTGATGGAAAGAATAATACGGGCGTGTAGCGACGAAGGCGATCTGTGCGGGGATTTTTTTGCAGGCTCGGGAAGCTTCGGCGTAGTCTGTGCAAGAGAAAAGAGAAGATTCGTTATGTGTGACAAAGGCGGTATAGCGCTGGCGGATGAAATAGTCCGGCTGTACGGAGAGAATATTCCGTTTGCTGTGGAGAAACGCGAAGAAGAACGTGGTACAGGTGATATATGTGCGGAGGTTGAAATATCCGTAGACGGCGGTGAAGTGAAATTGAAAGATTATCATATGCCGGAGAAGGGCTGCAGCATATCGGACAGCAGATTCGCCGAGTATATCAAAACTGACGGACTTTGTACCGTCAAGGGGTGGAGCGTGGATTTTAATTTTGACGGAAGCATACACAGAGCGGACAGATTGATGAACGGGAGCCTTAGAGATTTCAGTGTCTGCCGTCCGGAGGATGATGCCGCGGATGGCTCGAAGATAAGTATTGTATGTTATGATGTGCTCGGCAACAGTATTCATATAGTCAAAAATGCAGAAGGAGATGAATGATGTATATAAAAAATAATACTGCAGGTGTTGTTTTCAGAGTTGTATTCCTGATAGTGTGCGGAGCGGGGCTCGTAATGAGTCTCATATATTCCGGATTCAGTCTGCGTTCTGTAATGAGCGACTTTGCCCTTATATCCAATGCTGTCGCGCTCATTTATTTTGCATATCTGATAGTCGCAAGACCCGGATATGAAAGAGGGATTTTACGAGGAGCGGTAACTATATACATGGTTATCACTTTCATCGTATATTATCTGATGAATTTCGGAGTAAATGCAGACCCTGCGGACTCTCTTTCGCTGGTGGGGATGCTGCTGTATTTTGTTTCGCCGCTCATGGCGATTGCCGATTATCTTATTTTCTGCAGGAAAGGCAGCTTTACTGCGTACAGTCCGATAGTATGGGCTGTCATACCGGTGCTTTTCAATATTGCTGTATATCTGATAAACAGATCGGGATTTTCGGCGGCTGAGATCCCCTATTTCAATCTGCACGGGATGAGCCTTACGGTGACTCTGTTCGTATTCTTGGGGATAAGTTATCTGCTGTTTGTAGCAGATAATCTGTTTGCGGGAAGAAAAGGATAGGAGATGCGGAGGGAAAAATAATGGGCCGGTCGGCGGACAGAAGACGAAAACTTTACA
>CAYYMY010000023.1:0-20983 GCA_964473095.1 uncultured Oscillospiraceae bacterium
ATATTTTATTTTTCTGTTTTTTCTGATTATTTCTTGCTCTTCATGCTCTAAATCGTCGCTAAAGCCGCAATTTAAAAAGACAGCCATGAGAGGGCACTCCTTTTGATATGTTATTTTCACTGCTGTATACCGTCTTTCACAAATTCACGGTAAACGTCATACGCCTCATCATAGCTTTCGTATTTATCGTCTCCTCTCCTGTCCGGAAGGTCATAATTCTCGTCTATGTATTTTGAAAGATATGATGTGTATTTTTCCGCTCCGAGAAAGTTCACATGCTTGCTGTTGTAAAAATCGGTTTTCCAGTCTATGCCTACAGCCTGAGCCATCTCCTCCGTATTGAAATTTAGGACTTCATATCCTCTTGACTTCACCATATCTATCGCCGTATTGAGCTTTTCCGCTTCCCCCTCCTTCATCGAATAAGGCGACAGTACGAAGAGCACTTCCTGCTCAAGTCCGTCGCAGTAATCAAGCAGTTCTGCAAGCACTTCCTCGGCTTCAGGAGAAAGCTCCGCCCTCTCATCCGAATACGCAGGCGCTTTCTGCGATACCTGCTGCCTCGTTTTCGGACTTAGGACGTATCCCTTCGTCTCATTCTTTGTATCGGACAGCAGCACATCCCCCATGGTCAGGTTGCCGCTCTCAAGCCTGCTGTGATATTTTATGAGGGGTACGTAGTAATCCCATTTACTGTCATCTATGTTGCTGAGCTCTCCCTGGGCGTCTTTTGTAAACTCCAGAGCCTTATCTATGGCATCAGTCCTGTTTTCCGAATACTTCATGCTGTCCGTCACCCTCCTGATGTGCGCGTCTGTTACCATATCCTTGTTTTTAAGCACCCATCTGAGCTCTATTATATACATCTGAGGCTCCTGTGTTTTTTCCACTTCTTCTATGAGATTGGGGACAAAAAACAGAGGCATTCCCATGGTTGCCAGAGTAAAGGACGCCAGTCCCGTCTCCTCGTAAGCCTGCGGCGCTATAAAATATCTGTTTGATGCACTCGTGCCGAAGTACACCACATCTATGGTATTTTCCTCCTCAGCGTAAAAGGCATTGAATATCTCCTTGTTTGAATCGGAATCCGACAGGCTGAAAACTTCATTCAAGTACGCAAAAATAAGAGCCGCAAGCACGATGAATATCGCGGCTCTTATGATTATCTTTGTTTTGCATTCCAGCTTATTCCTCATCGTCATTTTCTTCCCACAGGGCGTCGTTGAACATCTTCCACATCTGTCCGTATCCTTCGGATGCCGGCGTCACAGGCTTAGGGATGTTATTTTCAGTATCTATTTTGATTTCTCCCTTTTTTGACATGAGAATTACCCTGTTGCCCAGCACGAGGGCTTCTTGGATGTTGTGAGTTATGAATATAACCGTCACATCCTGCTGCCCTTTTATTCTCAAAAGCTCCGACTGCAATTTGTTTCTGGTCATCGCATCGAGACTTGCAAAAGGTTCGTCCATCAGAATTATCTTCGGGTTCAGCGCAAGACCTTTTGCTATAGCTACTCTCTGCTTCATCCCGCCGCTGAGCTGATGAGGATACAGATCGCCCTTATCACCCAATCCTACCATATCAAGCTGCTCCTGCGCAATCCTTTCAAGCGTATCTTTATCCTTTATCCCGTTTATTTTAAGAGGATACTGTATATTTTTCTTCACGGTTTTCCACGGAAATAGCTGATTGAAATCCTGAAATACCATGATTCTGTCTATCCCGGGTTTATCGACTTTTTTATTTTCAACGAGTATATCGCCCTCGTAATCCTCAAAGCCGGCTATGCACCTTATTAGGGTCGTCTTGCCGCAGCCCGACGGTCCCAGTATGCACAGAAAATCTCCTTCGTTTACAGTAAGACTGAGGTCCCTGATTATATCCCTTGAATCAGGCGAATCGTGATAATTTTTCGTAAGACCCTTGACTTCAAGCAGTGCGCTCATCTCACCATCCCCCATTTCTTTACCGTATTCCTCTCTATAACGCGGAACACTCCGTATTCTATTATTATACCGATTATTATGATGACTATCAGAGTGGCGAATACACCTGCGATATCGAAGTTTGTCCTCCTCATGAATATATACCATCCGATACCGGCTCCCGAGCCTGTCGTACCGAATATCATCTCAACGCTGAGAAGTCCTCGCCAGGCTCTCGCCCATCCTACTCTCATCCCGGACAGCACGCTGGTGAACGCCGCGGGAAGATATACGCCTCTTACGAGGGAAAGCCCTTTAAGACCTATGTTTCTCCCGCTTTCTATATATATATTCGATATGGATTTAAATCCGTCCATTATGCTCCTGGACATCGGCCAGAGTATGGAATGCACCACTATGAATATTATCGTGCCTTCTCCTATGCCGAACCACAGTATGGCAAGAGGCAGCAGCGCTACACCCGGCAGTAGGTCGCATATCGATACTATCAGGTTGTATATAGCGTAAAATATTTTACTTACAACTGCTATGCTCGAAAATATGAACGCAAGTATTATCCCTATGGCAAGCCCTCTGATGATAAGGGACATGGAATACAGGGTGTACTCCATCAGACTGTTGTCCCTGAATCCCTGCACGAAGCTGTCAAATATCTCCTTTACCGACGGAAACATTATCTCAGGGAACGCCTGCATCTGATATACCGCCTGCCAGGCAGCTATAAAGCATATGATGAATATTATCTGTGTCCTGACTTCCTGTTTCATTCTTAATTTCCTTTCACGTTATCAAAAGCCAAATCGCTGAGCGAAGATGGTCCCTCATTTTCGAGAAAATCGTTCTCAGACATGAAATCCGCCATCTCCATCACGCCCTTTGTCTCAGTAGTATACACGCAGGCAGGATCGTTCAGCCACGAAAGCATTGTCTCCGCATCCACGCCTTCCGCTCCGCAGAGCATTTCCGCCGCAGCCTCCTTGTTTTCGTTTATCCACGTCACCGCTTCCTGAAGAGCGCTTACTACCGCATTATATAGCTCAGGATTTTCTTCATACAGGCTGTTTGAAGCGACCATCACTATGAAAGAATTGCCGTTCGGCCATACTTCCTCTATGCCTTCGACCTCATGTATCCCCTCCTCTTCGGCTTCCTTGAACACATACGGCGAAGTGGTGAGCTGGCATTCCACGCTTCCCGATATGAGCGCCGACATACCGTCAGGATGAGACATGGCAACTATGTTGTTGTCAAGAGCGTGCGCGTCTCCAAGCTGCTGTTCAGCCGCCATCGCCAGAAGCACATGCTGTATACTGCCTATATTCACGAGAGCTATCTTTTCCTCGTCTATATCGGAAAGGGTTTTTATGCTGTCTTTGTTTGTCATTATCCTGTTAGGCTGCGCCGATACGTTGGATGCGATCTTATACGGGACTCCGCTTGTCACTCCCGTGATTGCCGGGGCAACTCCCATCGCTCCTATATCCACATCGCCCGAAACTATGCTTTCGTTTATTGCCGAGCCCGAATTCAGAGTTGAATATTCGACTTCTATACCGCTGTAGTATTTTTCTATCAGTCCCTGCTCCTTCATAACTTCAAAGGGGGCGTACGCCATCCCGTACTGATAGGCTACCGTGATGCTCTCTGAGCCGCTCTCAGACGAATCCTGTCCGCATGAGAAAAAGCTCAGAGCCAGTATTGCCGCAAGCGCTGTCGCAGCTGCTTTCTTAACCTTTATCATCTTGTTCTCCTTTTATAAATAAAGCTTTCAATATCTCTATAAATTCAGATGCAGCCTTTGATAGATATTTATTCTTCGGATATATGACGTATATATCTCTTGAACATATTTCAGGCTCCACCATGTAAAACCTGGGGAAATCTTTGAAGCCGCTGTTTCTTATGCAGCTCTCCGTCATAAGCGATATGCCGGCTCCTGCCAGAGTAAGGGCATAGCTGGTCATAGTCTGCTCGACGCATATGCTGTGCATAGGTTTAAAGCCGTATTTTTCAAACAGCCTGTTCATGAGCAGTCCTATATGCTGATCCTCTTTGAGTATAACAAAAGGCATGTTTCTGAGAAGTCTGAAGTCTATGGGGTCACATTCTTCCGCCTTTTCTCTTCCATGCAGGGCATTTATGTGCTCAACGCTTACTTCCTTTTCCTCCAGCATCTCATTTATGTCCCAGTCCCGTGGTACGCACACGAATATCTTTTCGTTGAACAGCTTCTCATAATGAAATCTTTCATCCATCTCCATTGGATGGGCAATGAAAATATCCACTGTGCCATTGAGAGCTTTGACAGCTATCTCAGGGATCTTGCCGTCTATTATCTCTATATCTATTCCCGGATATTTTTTGGAAAAGCCGCTGACCGCGTCCGGCAGATAGCTCACATTGAAGAAGCTGGCTCCGCCTATCGTGAGACTACCCTGCCTCATATTTTCGATATCCGATATTCTCTGCATGAGCTCCCGATCCACCGCGGAAATCCTGTCGGCGTACTCGAGATACATCTTCCCTGCCTCCGTGAGCTCAAGCGGCTGTCTGGCTCTATCGAATATAACCGTTCCCAGCTGTTCCTCCGCCTTTTTAAGCCTTATGCTGAGCGCCGGCTGCGACACATTGAGCATTTCGGCGGCAGCCGATATACTTTTTGTCTCCGCTATAGCCGCTATATATTCCGCTGCTATGAATTTGTCCATCTCTCATCTCTCACTTTTCCGGCGATATCATCCGATATTTCAAACGCAATTATTATTTTTAAACCGTATAAGTTTTTAATTATGACATTATAAATATTATTTTATAACATTGATAGTTTAATTTGCTTATGTGAAAAGTACGTGTATTTTAACGAAAAAGACGATCTTGTGTTATAATTATTACGATTTTGACTGATTTTTTGAACATGTGAGGACGCAAATGATAATATATCCATCAGTAGTTGAAAGCATCGCGCGCAATGCGGCAGATGATCCCGGCAGGCTTGCCCTTGCCGACGAAAAAACATCTTATTCATACGGACATCTGTGGAAAGCCATATCCAATCTGTCCGTCAGACTGAAAGAATACGGTGTGACCGGCGGAAAATGCGCGGCAGTCGAATGCACTCAGAGCGCTGTGTACATGATATGCGAATTTGCAATCCAGCTTGCCGGAGGCGTTTTCGTACCTCTTGAAAAAAACGCTGCTTCCGAAAGGATAAGAGATATCTGCAGCGATACGGACGCGACGGTGCATATAGGCAAATCACCGTTCCGTGGCGGTATTTCCTCTCCCGCATTCATAGACATATCGGATATACCGGATATGTGCAGCAGTCGGTCAGACAGCGTCGATATCGACAGCATACGTTTCCCCCGCGGCGAAGAGATGGCAGAGATCCTTTTTTCAACGGGAACAACAGGGAAATCAAAAGGCATAGTGCTTACTCATACCAACGATACGGCTCTTGCTGAAAACGTCATGCTCGGCGTTAAAATGAAAAAAAACAACGTGGAAATGATTCCCATGCCCCTCAGCCATTCTCACGGTCTGAGAAGGACCTACGCTAACCTTGTCAACGGCAGCAGCGCCGTATTTGCCGACGGCGTCACTCTGCTCAAAAAAGTATTCGATCTCATGGATACATATAAAGTGACATCCATGGATCTGTCTCCCAGCATGCTTTCCATAATTTTTAAGCTGTCAAAGGACAGACTGGGCGACTACGCGGATATACTCGACTACATACAGCTCGGCTCAGCTCCTCTTGCCGAGGAGGACAAGCTCCACCTGAGCAGGATCCTGCCTCACACGAGACTTTACAATTTCTACGGCAGTACGGAAGCCGGCTGCTCGTGCATACTGGATTTCAACTCCGTTTCCGGAAAACCCGGCTGCATAGGGAAGCCTGCAAAAAACGCTCGTTTCATAGTTACAGACAGTGACGGCAGAGAAATAGAATCATCTAAAGATAACCTTGGATTTCTGGCAAGCTCCGGTCCAATAAACATGAAATGTTATTTCAAGGCTCCGGAGCTGACTGCAGAGGCAACTAAAGGAGGCAGCGAATACATATATACAAAGGACCTTGGATATATAGATGAAGAAGGATACATCTATATGCTCGGAAGACAGGATGACGTCATCAATTACGGCGGTATCAAAATATCACCGGAAGAAATAGAAAGCATAGTAATAAAAAACGAATCTGTAGACGACTGCGCCTGCATACCGGTCAGAGACCCTCTCACAGGTCAGGCGCCGAAGCTGTTTATAAAGCTGCGGGAAAACGCCGAATACGACCGGAAGTCATTCAAAGCTTTCCTCGCAGAGCACCTCGACGCCAACAAGCAGCCTAAATACATAGAAATCATAGATGAGATACCACGCACCTTCAATGGCAAGATAAAGAGGAACGTGCTTATAAAGCTGTAAATCAAAAGTCAAAAACCATGAATTAAAATCCTCTGTATATGAACGCGCTGGCATCGTAGCCGGGTCCGTACACTCCGAAAATGAGCACTGCCGCAAATCCTCCAAGAAAAAGAGCCCATCTCACAGCCAGAGGTTTTCCCGCCACCGAGTCTCTTATGCCTGCTCCCCTTTCCTGCAGGAAGCTTATGACAAACCATATTACACATCCCGCGAGCAAAATGATAAAATCCGCTTCGTCGAGACCGAGTGCGAATATCTGCTCCGAAAACGGAGCTTTCCCGTTTCCTGAAAATATAGAGCCGAACATCGTCAGAGCCACTCCGAAAGACGCCGCCCTCGGGAACATCCTGCCTATGACTATCAGTAAAAACGTCCTTAATATACAGAATACCTTCCATCCGAGGCTCTCCGTATTTATGCGGAGGGCTTCGGTCATCTTTTTAAGATAAGGCTCGAGAAGAAGTCCGAGTATTATTATTCCGCCGTTGTACAGACCGTAGGCTATGTATTTGAATTCTGCCCCGTGCCACAGCCCTATGGTCAGGAACGTTGCCATCTGTGCAACGAGAACAGGAAACAGCTTTCCTATCCTGTCGCCCAGCACTTTTCTCAAGCTTTTTCCGGCTTTACCGAAGCTCTTTGACAGGGATATGGAGAAGAAAATATAATCCCGACACCAGAAGCTGAGAGACATATGCCATCTGCGCCAGAACTCCGATATGCTGTCGGAGAAATAAGGACGCATGAAATTGTGAGCCATATCTATGCCCATCATGCGGGCAGCGCCTCTTGCTATATCTATGCCTCCCGAAAAATCACCGTATATCTGTATCGTATAGAACAGAAGCGCAGCGAAAACGACACCTCCGCTGTAATCGGAATAATTGTCAAATACCTGGTTCACCAGTATAGCTGCTCTGTCCGCTATGACGAGCTTTTTAAAAAATCCCCACAGCACGAGCTGTGCGCCGTAGGTCAGATTTTTATACGAAAAGGCATGTCCCTCGTAAAGCTGTCCCGCCAGTTCGTCGTATCTGGCAATAGGTCCCTGCACCATCTGCGGAAAAAAGGATACGAAAAGAGCAAATTTCAATATATTGTTGTCTGCTTCTATCTTGCCCCTGTATATATCGATTATATACGCGGCTGTCTGAAATGTATAAAAGGAAATCCCCAGCGGGATGAGTATCCCCAGATCGAATCCTTCGCCGAAGCCCAAAGCCGATGTCGCGGATTCTATTATACCGGAAAAATATTTCACCGCGGCGAGCACGCCAAAATCGGCAATCAGTATCACCGCCGCCATCTTACGTTTTTTCTTCTGTACAGCAGCCTTCAAAGCCTTTTTTTCATCTTTTGAAAGCTCCTCTTTGTGTTCCTTTATATACGCTTTATGCTCGCTGCTTTGTTTTCCTATATATCTTCCGCCGCAAAAAGTTACGGCAGTCGTAAAAATCAGGAAAAGGAACGTTCTCGGACTTGATATAAGATAAAATATATAACTCGCGGCAAGCAGAACCAGCCATCTGACTTTACTCGGAAACGCATAATACGCGCATATCACGACAGCCAGAAAGGCAAGAAAGTAAAAAGAAGTAAACGCCATCTGCTGTTCCTCTGTATTCTGCCGCTATTCCTGCGCTCTTGTTATCAGATCCACCATAGCGTCTACCGAATTGAAGTTTTCCGGCAGAAGATCCTCCACCGAAATCTCGATGTCGAACTCATCGTTGAATTCTCCTACTATGGAAACTATGTCTATAGATTCCAGCACACCGTCGTCTATCAGCTTCGTGCTATCCTCAAAATCAATATCGCTTCTGATCCCTGTAAGTATCTCCATTACTTTTTCTCTCATATGTCTGCATTTCCTTTCCGCCAGCCTCGATAACCCATAAAATGAGGCTGTCCGTATATTTATTCTTCACGCGTCCCCCGCAACATGGATATCATTTTAGCATTTCTGTCATTATGAATCAAGATTATAGCTTCTACTGCCAGAGATATCCTACTATTTTTTTCTTTATCCTCTGCATCGCGTTATCTATGGACTTGTAATTTTTTCCGAGCTTTTTCGCGACTTTCCCGTAATCCCCGTCCTTTATCATCTCACTCAGCACCTGCATTTCAAAATCGCTGAATATATTGTCCCCGTTATGCATTATATAATACACTATGTCCTTTATTATTGTAAACGCTTCGGGATTGCCTACGGTGCCTGCTTTGAGAGTATCAGCCAGGGTTATGTCCTCGTTGTCCCTTCCTACCGGCTTGCTCAACGGCACGGAAGTGTTGAGCGGCTTGTTCTTTTCTCTTCCCGCCACGCGTATTGCGTTTATTATCTGTCTCGTTATGCATACTCCGGCAAATGCCCCGAAGGACGTGTCCTTAGATACATCGTACTGTCTGATTGCCTTCAGCAGTCCTATCATGCCTTCCTGCACGATATCGTCTTCGTCGGCTCCCGCCATGAAATAATAATGAGACTTTATTTTCACGGTTTCCTTATATCTGCGCATGATAAGCTCCTCCGCCTTTATATCGCCTTTCTGCGCCAGCAGCACGAGCCCCCTGTCTGATTTGTCCGTATACATATCTTTTATATCATTGACCTTGATCGAATCATCATTTGCTGTATTCATCGTGTCCCTCTCTGCCTTACGATTTCGTACATAGCTACAGCTGCCGCGTTCGAAGCATTCAGAGAGTTCAAAGAGCCTTTCATGGGAAGGGAGACCGTAAAATCACATTTTTCTCTGACAAGGCGGCTTATTCCCGAGCCTTCTCCGCCTATGACCACAGCAATGGGACCGGACATGGGACTTTCGTATATGGAAGCTCCGTCCATATCGCATGCCGCCGTCCATATACCTCTCTTCTTCAATGCATCGATTTCTCTTGCCAGATTGGTAACGCGGGCGCACATAACGTATGCCGCCGCTCCGGCCGATGTTTTGAAAACCGTATCGTTCACAGAAACACTGCGTCTCTTTGGTATTATCACTCCGTGAGCGCCGGCACATTCCGCAGTACGCATTATCGCTCCCAGATTATGAGGGTCTTCTATCCCGTCCAGTATCACGAGAAACGGAGCTTCATCATTTTTCTCCGCTTTTCTTATCATATCATCGATGCTTCTGTAAATGTAATCTGAAACCACTGCCGCCACGCCCTGATGATGTTCGCCCTCAGCTATCCTGTCCAGAGCGCTTCTGTCACTGTAATACAGCGGGATCTTTTTTTCACGTGCCGCGGCGGCTATCTTTCTGACTGAGCCCTCCGCGCCTTTTGCCACGGTTATTTTTTCTATTTCTCTGCCGCTTTTGAGAGCCTCCAAAACGGCATTCCTACCTGTTATCACTTCGGACATATTTAAAAAACCTGTACTTTATACCCTTTTCTTCCTGCAGCTCACTTTCCCACGCTATCTCAAATCCTTCTCTCTCATCAAGATTGGGAAAGTATCTGTCGGCTTTGAATACATCGTATATCTTAGTTACGAAAAACGTATCGCACATATCGAAAAACTCTCTGTATATCTCAGCTCCTCCCGCCACAAATACGCTTTCTTCATCGAAATCAGCGACAGCCTCAACGACAGCCTCCACCGAATGGCATATCACACAGCCGTCTTTTGAGTAGCTTTCATCCCTTGTCAGCACTATATTTGTTCTGTCGGGAAGGGGTTTTGCTCCCGGGAACGACTCGAGAGTCTTTCTCCCCACTATTATGTGGTTTCCCGTAGTCTTCTCCTTGTAATATTTCAGATCTCCCGGCAGATGTACGAGCAGTCTGCCTTCGCTGCCTATAGCCCAGTTTTCATCCACTACCACTATGCTGTTCATTCATGTCTCCTTTTCACACCGCTACCGGTATGTTTTTTATCTGGGGGTTTTTCTCGTAATCTTCAATTTCTATATCATCCACCGTAAAATCATAGAAATCCTTAATCTCGGGATTCAGCTTGAATTTAGGAGCGGGATACTGCGGTCTTTCTATCATTTCCCTGACAATGTCCACATGTCTGTCATATATGTGGGCATCCGCTATGACATGGACCAGTTCTCCTGCCTTGAGCCCGCTTACCTGCGCCAGCATATGCAGAAGCACGGAATACTGCACCACGTTCCAGTTGTTCGCTGTCAGTATATCCTGAGAGCGCTGGTTGAGCACTGCATTCAGCCTGTCACCTGTGACGTTGAAGGTCATGCTGTAGGCACACGGCTCAAGCCCCATCTCCGTAAGGTCCGCAAAATTATACATGTTCGTCATTATCCTCCTCGAATAGGGTGTGTGCTCAAGCTGCCAGAGCACATTGTCCACCTGATCCATCTCTCCGTGGGGGAACTTGTACTTTACTCCCATCTGATAGCCGTAAGCCTTGCCTATGGTTCCCTTTTCATCTGCCCACTCGTCCCATATGTGACTGTTGAGATCGTGGATATCGTTTGATTTTTTCTGCCATATCCACAGCATTTCATCAACAGCCGACTTTATCGCCGTCGGCCTTAAGGTCAGTGCCGGGAATTCATCCTGAAGATCGTATCTGTTGACTATGCCGAATCTCTTGATGGTATGCGCCGGCGTACCGTCCTCCCACTTCGCTCTCACTGTCTGCCCTGCGCTTGAGAATCCTCTGTCCAGTATATCGCGGCACATATCCGCAAAAATTACGTCCGCTTTACTCATTTCATTCCTCCGATGTTAAAGTATCACGTATTTTATGATTATTCCTATAAGCCCGAGGACTATGATGACTATATAGGTTTTTTCCGTATATGTAAGATTTTTAAGACCCTTGCTTGTAACGCCCTCTTCCTTCTGACGCCTTTTGTTTTCCTCATAGTAGTCCATATTTGTCTTGTAATAGTCCATGAGTACGTCTTTTGTCTTATTTCTTACTTTTCTCTTTTTCTTGTTTCCCATCTCGCCCTCCTGCGATTTTCACAGCTCTGTCAATCACCCATTCAAGGCGTTCGTTCTGCTCGGCAAGATACAGATATCCCACCAGGGCTTCAAATGCCGTTGCCCACTTGTAGGTGACTATATCGGTATTCTTTGCTTTGGTTGCTGGTTTTCTGTTTCTCGCTCTCTTTACCAGAGCCTGCTCTTTTTCATCAAGCTCATCGAACATTTCCTTTATTATGCTTGCCTGTGCAAAAGCGCTGACAAAATACGTTGCTTCCCGATGCAGCCTATTGGTATCGTAAAGTCCGCTTTTTATCAGGCTTTCACGCACAGCCTGCTCGTAGACGGCATCTCCCATGTATGCCAGAGCGGCGGTATTTATATTATCTATGCTTTCAACTTTCATGGTATCGGCGTTCTGCTGTCCTCAATGCTGTTCCTTCACTATCTGTACTCCCTGAGGCGTATCCTTCAGGATTATCCCGCGCTCTTTGAGCATGTCTCTTATCTCATCCGCTCTCTTGAAATCCTTTGCCTTCCTGGCCTCCTGTCTTTCTTCCACGAGAGCCTTTACATCTTCTCCGATTTCATCATCATCCTCCTGCCGCAGAATACCGAGGACTTCCGTAAGCTCATTCAGAATATTAAGACATTCGCCCGCGAATTCCCTGCTCGCACCGTCTCTGATGTCCGTGTTTATCGCCGTTACCAGCTCGAATACCGCCGATATGGCGTCTGCTGTATTGAGGTCATCATCCATCGCGGAAATGAATTCCTGTCTGTATCTGTCATATCCTTCGATGCTTTTCTTTTCACCGTCGGTCATGCCGGATGACCCGTCAGATGTAAGATATTCAAGGTTTGTTTTTGCATTGCGCATTCTCGTAAGTCCCGACTTCGCCTGCTCCATAAGCGAATCGCTGAAATTTATAGGATTCCTGTAGTGCCCCGAAAGCAGGAAAAACCTGATGACCTCTCCATCGTAATCTTTGAGGATGTCTCTTACCGTGAAAAAGTTGCCCTTTGATTTGGACATCTTTTCATTATCTATTGTAATATATCCGTTGTGCATCCAGTAGTTGGCAAACGGCACGCCGTTGCAGCACTCCGACTGGGCAATCTCGTTTTCATGATGAGGGAACTGCAGATCCTGTCCCCCCGCATGTATATCTATCGTATCTCCGAGATGCCTCTTCGCCATTGCCGAGCATTCTATGTGCCATCCCGGTCTTCCCATTCCCCACGGGCTTTCCCACGCGATTTCATCCTCTTCTTTTCTCGCCTTCCACAATGCGAAATCAAGAGGGTCCTCTTTTATATCGCCTACCGCTACGCGGGCTCCCGACTCCAAATCTTCTATATTCTGTTTGGAAAGCTTCCCGTATCCGTTGAATTTTCTCGTGGAAAAATATATATCTCCGTCGACCTCGTAGGCATATCCTCTGTCTATCAGAGTCTTTACAAAATCTATGATTTCCGGAATATGCTCCGACACTTTGGGATGTACGTCGGCTTTCCTTATATTAAGAGCCGCCGCGTCCTTGAAGTACTCATCTATATACCTTTCGCTTATCTCCTGCGCCGACTTGCCCTCTTCCCTCGCTCTGTTGATTATCTTGTCATCCACATCGGTGAAATTCTGTACAAGCTTCACCTCATATCCCCTGTATCCGAGATATTTTCTGAGAGTATCAAACACTACGAAGGGCCTTGCATTCCCTATATGAAAATAATTGTAAACCGTCGGTCCGCATACATATATGCCGGCGTGACCTTCCTTTCTGGGCTTGAATTCTTCCTTTTCTCTTGTGAGTGTATTATAAATTTTCATCTTCTTTCTCCGTCTTTTCCTCGGTGTATTCCTCTTTGTATTCTTCCTCCAGCTTCCTTACCACAGTCTCATCGTATATCTGGTCGAGGGATCCGTCCTTCATCTCTTTCATGATATTAGGATACTGACAGTCGTCGCTGCATTTATGCACGTTATCTGCTCCCAGCTTTTCCACCACGATGTTTTCCAGCTCCACTACTCTTCTTCTGAGACATTCAAGCTCCACTGCCACAGGGTCTGGAAGGTCCACCTGATCCAAATCGGATGTAGGTTCACCATTTCTCCTCACAATGGTGCCGGGAATGCCGACTACCGTACAGTTGTCAGGCACTTCCTTGAGTACTACCGAGCCCGCTCCTATCTTTACATTGTTCCCCACCTTGAACGGTCCGAGAACTTTCGCGCCTGAGCTTATAACGACATGATTGCCTATGGTAGGATGTCTCTTCCCGGTATCCTTTCCCGTACCTCCGAGAGTTACTCCCTGATATATGGTCACATCATCGCCGACCTCGCTGGTCTCCCCTATTACTACCGCCATTCCGTGGTCTATAAAACAGCGTTTTCCTATCACCGCGCCCGGATGTATCTCTATGCCCGTAAACCACCTCGCCAGCTGAGATATGACTCTCGCCAGAAGCTTCACATTGTGTCTGTACAGGTAATGAGCAGGTCTGTGAAGGATTACCGACCATATCCCCGGATAGCATAAAAGCACCTCAAAGCTGTTTCTTGCTGCCGGGTCCTGCTCCAGAACCGCCCTTATATCTTCTCTTATATTTTTAAAAAAAGCCATTTTACCTTCCTCGATTTTTATTTTAACAAAAAAGTGGATATTCAAATCCACTTTACATCTTAACATATATGTGTTTCTCACGCAATGTCAGGCGAAATCTTTTCCGTGAAAATCCGAGCCTCTCGTCACATAAAGTCCGAGTTTTTCCGCGATCCCGATGAACCTTACAGTCTGTTCTCTGTTCTGGTCCGGGTGAAAGCATTCAAGTCCTTCGAGTCCGGATCTCCTGAGCTCACTTATTATTTCATATATATTACCGTAAAATTCTCTGCTTCCCGCATCACCGATATGCCTTGTCTGGATGGGATGAGCAAGCACTGCGGAGCCGCCCGCGGCTTTTATAACGGCTATAGCTTCCGCCGAATCGAGTTTTTCTTTCTTCACTGCCCTTGCGCGGCTGTTTCCCAGAAATCTGTCGCTTTTGAAAACCTCGAAGACACTTCCCGCGTACCCCTTTTCAACGAGAGCTCTCGCTATCACCGGCTTGCCTATGAAATTGTTGGGCTGAATTTTTCTTAAATCCTTTTCGTCTATCTCATATCCCATATCGTTCAGGACTTTTATAAGCTTTCTGTTTCTTTCACTTCTCTTTTCTGCGAGAAAAGTTAGCGTCGTTCTCAGCCTTTCATTTTGAGTATCTATTCCGTACCCGAGTATATGCAGCCCTATACCTTTATCGGTCACGCTGGCAAGCTCTATGCCGGGCACAACTTCAAGCTTTGCTTTTTCTCCTTCAGCCAGCGCCTCTCCGATACCGTCTGTGCCGTCATGGTCGGTTATCGCTATTTTTTCATATCCAAGCTCTCCTGCCCTCTTTACAATATCCGCTGGCGCCGCCTGACCATCAGAATAGCAGGTATGGATATGCATATCGATCCTATGCTTCCTCATCTATCCGCACCATATCTTTCGCCAGCCTGTCACTTATTCTCTTCCTTGAAAAGATCCTCCAGTCCTTCAAAAGATATTTCTTCTTCAGTCTTCTCTTCCGTGTTTTCCTCTTCACTGAAGTCAGGAAGCTCGATGTCGAAACTGTCGAGGTCTATAACCTCTTCGCTTTCACTTTTTTCTTTACTGTCATCATCCTGTCCGTCCTGTGGCTTCGTTTCAGTCGTTTTTTCAGCTCCTGTCAGATCCTCAAGAGTAAGCTCTCCCGATGCCGGCTCACTTTCTCCGGTCTGATATGCCGTCGCTTCCTCCATGAAAGGGTGCTCTTCCTCCGGCATAGCCTGATTTTCATCTGATCCGGAACCTTCTGCAGAAGATATCTCTCCATGCGCGGCAGCTTCCGCGATTCCTTCCGGCTTTTCAAAGGTTTTTTCCATTTCTATATCTTCAGCAGGAAAATCAACGACATTAGCCGTATCTATGACATCCCAGCTCACCGATTCATCGTCAGGTAGCTTGCTCTTTAAGCTGTCTATTTTCCCCGAGGTTCGAAGAATATTGGTCTTTATCTCATTGAATTCTTCTTCCATCGCGTTTATCTGCTGATTGTACTTGTTCTTCAATGCAAAGAGCTTTTCTTTTTCAGCCTCCACTTCAGCTCTCATAGCTGCTTTTTCGGCTTCCACAGCCTGTCTTGAGGCATTCAGCTCATCGCTCATCGCCTGCTTTTCAGCTTCCAGCCCCACTCGCATCTGTTCAAGCTCGCTCTCCTGTTTTGCGACCTCTTCTTTTCCTTCGGCAAGTATGGTTTCCACTTCGCTTTTTGCCTGATTTATGATATCACTGCTGCTCTTCTTCGCTTCCATAATCAGGCTCACATACAATTCGTTGTTATCATCGTATTTCTGATATTTATCTTTCAGCGCGATTATTTCGCCTTCATATTCATTTTCCAACTCTTCTATGTTTTTCTCATATAAATCACAGAGCTGCTGCATGCAGTCATACACGTCATCTTTGTCAAACCCGCCGTCAGCAACTTTCTTTATATTCATATTTTTAAGAAGTCCTATAACGGTTTCTCTTCTCTTCTCGGTTAAAGCATTCTTATCCATCATTTAAAACCTCTTTTTTCTCCTCAATCATAAAAGTTTAAACAATATATTATGACTTGTATTATATCATCTATGTATTGTTTTGTCTCCTAAAATCTGTAATTTTTTCATATTGAGGTTGACTTTTTAATGCAATTGAGGATATCATTATTAGGAATCATTATTTGATACACGACCATCTTTTTGATGAAAATCCATAAAGTTGGGGGAAATATGAAAACCATAGAAATAAAAAGTAACGGGCAGATTGCCCAGTTCACTACTAAATCGGTCACATTTGACGGCAAGGAATTTTTCTACAGCAGAATGGAAAACCTGAAGCATGATGCTGCCGGATACACATATTCCTTTACATATGACGGGGAATCGAAGACTCTGCCCTACGATGCCAGATACGAAAAAATACTGGACGCGATTTTCAGTCAGGTGAAGGCTTTGCAGGCTCGCAAAGCCGCGCAGGCCGCCGCAGGAGCCGCGAAGACAAACGCGAACGATAAAAACGTGCAGCCGGCGCCTGCCGCGGAAAAGGAAGCGGAGTCGGCAGGCGAAGCAGCTCCGCCTGCCGAAAGCACAGCGTCATCTAACACCGAATCCGCGACAGACGATACGGCGCAGTCCGGCGAGCCGGTGGTTTTCACCGATAAAAAGGCTGCCAAACAGGCCGAAAAGGAGCGCAAAAAAGCCGAGAAGGCAAAGAAAAAAGAAGAAAAGAAGCGAATGAAGGCTGAAAAAGCGGCACTCAAAGCCGCGGGGAAGTCTGCTGATGCATCAGCAAAAGCAACAGACGCGGAAGGCTCTTCATCACCGGAAGGCGCTTCCGAAGAATCCTACGACCCGAAAAACGACCCTGAAAGAAAACGAAAAATAAAGAAAGCTGTCATCACCTTCGCCATAGTGATAGCCGCCATGGCTGTCATCGCGGTGGTATATCACTTCATATTCGGTACAAGCGACAATCCTTCCTCATTATCTCCTAATTCGGAGGGATCTCAGCAATATGATGATATAGACCAGCTCATAGAAGATCTCCAGTAAAACGGATTGCCGAAAAAATCATTATTTTTCAGCCTCCGTATTGACGTAAGTTTTTTCACATAGTAAAATGATACGTGCGCACCTGAGATGTGCGCATAGTTATGCCACTGTAGCTCATCTGGCAGAGCAGCACATTCGTAACGTGCAGGTGGCCGGTTCGATCCCGGCCAGTGGCTCCATCTCTGGGGCATTGGCGCAGCTGGGAGCGCGCATGACTGGCAGTCATGAGGTCAGGGGTTCGATCCCCCTATGCTCCACCATAGCCCGATATTTCGGAATCCCTTTATAAATTTCAAAGGGATTCTTTTTTATTGCCGTTGCCGTCTTTCACACCTGCTCGAACCTGCATCCTCTGAAAGCGGTGTCAAACATGCAGATGCTCTTGTATCCGCAGTACCTGCACGCGTTTCTGTATCTGCCGTCCATGTCTTTTTTCGATTCTCTCTTAGGCTTTATGTCGATATTGCCGTCGCATATTTCTCGGCATATCCTCTCAAGCTGAAGGTCCACCTGATGTGAAAGCTCATCAAATTCTTCTCCTGTGAAAAGATAGCCCCCCGCCGACGGCACGTACTCACCGGTTTTTCTGACTTTTTTCACCGGAATGACGCTTGAGCTTTCTTCTATCTCTCCGTCCATCGCCTCTATAACGTCCGGCGAATTCACGACGATCCCTTCCATCCTGTATGAGTTTTCTATTCTTTCGCGCGACTCCTCCGCTCCTGTCTTTACGGATTTCATATCAGCGTCCGTATCCGGCTCATGTATTCTGAACAGAAATACTCCCGCAGGTCTCTCCTTCTCGCCCGCGGCTGCTTTCATATACACCATCAGCTGCAGCTTATATCCTTTTCTGATGTACTCCACATCGACTGAATCTCCACCTGTCTTGTAATCGACTATCCTTACAGCCTCTCCCATATCCGCGCCGTTATCTCCCGTCTCAAGCACATCCATTCTGTCTATTTTGCCTCTTATTACTACAGCTCTGCCTCCTATATCCACTTTTACCGGCGGAAGACTCCTGCCTTCCCCGAAGCTTCTTTCGAAGTACATATCCTTTATGCTGCCCTTTCTAACCTGCTTTACCAGCGACCACGCTGCCTCGCCGCATATATCGATCATCCTCCGCGTCCTGTATTTTTCGTTTCTGCCGTAATTCAGAAGACCTTCCCTATAGCTTCCCGATTCGGCCTCTATGATTTCCGCTACATCTTTCCGGCACTGCTCTTCTGTTACAGTCGTCCACGAAAATGGTTCTCCCCCGGTATATCTCATGGAGAGTTTCATGAGACATTCGTGATATACATCTCCGATTTCACGGGCGCCCATTTCAAACACCTTAGCTTCATCGGGATGAAGTCCGTACAAAACAAAATGAGCAAAAGGACAGCTGCTGTACTTTTCAAGGCGGGAAGCGCTGACTTCCATATTTCTCCTGTCTCTTCTGTAAAGAGCATCGGCAAATTTCTCTCCAAGCCTGTCAGCGGAATTGTCGAAGCTCATTCCTCTGACAATCCTGCCCAGACTGCTCTTGTCGTTCTTTTCATACCACCTGGCTGTCTCAAGCCAGATATCATCTATTCTGCCTTCATCCATACAACTCCTGAAGGCATCCGCTACATAGGATAGCGTCCCGTCAGCGGAGGTTATCATTTCCATAGGATCTGAAGCTCCGAGGTCTCCTTCCGCTTCAATGTCCATGGAAAGTCTACGGAAGATTTCAGAGGGACTCAGGCTCTCTCCGTTTTCGTCGATCCTGCTGCAGCTCATATACAGCTTTTCAGATGGCAGCGACAGGATCCTGTACACCGCGAGGCGCTCTTCTCTCCTCATCACTTCATCGCTCTTTACCATTTCAAGAGCGAAGCTTTGCAGAACACTCTTCTCTTTTTCATTCAAAAGACCTTCCTCGCTGTTTTCAAGAGGAAATATTCCTTCGTTTGCTCCTGTTATAAGAACGGCTTTTACTCTGCTCAGCCTCGTTCTTTGCATAGTCCCGATTATGACAGTATCTGAGGTTACCGGCACGAGACCTATCTCTATTTCCGAAAAACCTGTTTCGAGAAGTGAGAGAAGCTCTCTGTTTGAAATTTTCTCTTCTCCCGCAATTTCTGTAATCTGATTGAAAATATCGCATACAGCGTTCCAGCTCTGAGCCGTTTCCGCCGCTCCTTCTTCAAGTCCTCCGCGGCTCTGTTCAGACATCATCTCATCTATTCTTTCCGATATCATAAAGCTTTCAGCGAGAAATTTATACAATCCTTTTATTTTATCTCCCGCCGTATTATACCTGCCGATGCTTTCCTTTACGTTTTCTATCAGCTCTGTCATGACAAGACGCATGCCGTTTAGTTCTTCTAGGTCTTCCGATGTGTATGATTCGCCTTCTCTGAAAAAAGGTTTCTTCCAGTCATTTCCTCTTATCCTGAACTGTTCGATGTAATTTTCCAGCGTCTCGGCTTTGTCTTCCTCAAATCCCATCATTCCGGATTTTATCAGTTTCATTACAGAGCTGCCACGATATCCGAAGGATACAGCTTCCATCAGTGCAAGGATAAATCCTACAACAGGATGATGCAGTATCTTTCTTTTCTTATCGACAAATACCGGTATTCCCCATCTGATAAACGTCCTCCTGAGTATACCGGTCCTTACGGAAGCATCGTTGCATATCACTACTATATCTCCGAACCTGTATCTCTCTTCCCTTACAAGCTTTAAGATGTAAGCTGCCGCCTTATCTGCTTCCGCATATATATTGGATGTCTCTGCAAGAATCACGGAATCCTCTGACTGCCATACATTTTTTCTGAAGTATTCCGATGAATTCTCTATCGATACTTTTCTGACATCTTCATTGAGCTCTTTTGCCATGAGCACAAGCTTTTCAATTATATAGCCTGTAAGCGAGAGCATTTCTCCGCTTTCATCCGCCAGACTGTACGCACTGTCCTTCTGCACATTATCGCTATAGGTCATAACGATATTCAGGCTCCTTGCAGTCTTGAGAAGTCTTTCCATCACGAGAAAATTTTTCGGTGTAAAGGTATCGAATCCGTATATCCATACATCTGAAGCCGCCACAGTCTGAGATGACAGTATTCTTTTCCCGTAAAAATCAATGTAATCTTCCGAATCGGTGTATTTGTCTCTTATCTTATCTTCATATTCACGGTATATTATAAGCAGATCGTCAAGCTTATGCTTCAGAAGACTTTCCTCTTCAAGAGAAGCTCTGACATTTTCCAGCATATCCGGTACTATATCCGCTCTTTTCATTTCCGAAATAAATCCGTTCACCATCTCGGCAAAGGAATCCTTATCCTTCATTCCTCTGTATATCCCGAGCCTGTCGCCTTTATTTCTTATTATCCCGGAAAGAAGCATATGCCTGCCGTATTTATCTATCATATGAGGGACAGCCCCGTCGGTCTCTCTTATAACTTTGCTGCCGAGGGATGAAAAATCCACAACGCTCAGATCCATAAGCCCTCTTTTCCCGAGATAAAAAAAGGCATCTCTTTCTGCCTGCAGCGAAAACTGATCCGGTACAAGCAGCAGAGTCCTGCCTTTTATATGTTCAAATATGAATTTTTCTCTGTCGATGTTTTCACTGCCGTAATAAATGTTAAGCATAGGATATCCTCACCTGTTCATGTCGCAAACTCTCTGAAAACATCTTTTACGGTATCTATTGCTCCGATATTTCCGGTCTTAGCGCTACAGAACATAAGTCCTCCGTTATAGTCGCCCTCCACGCCGCGTTTCACCGCTTCGAATATATCGTAATCTTCGTATTTCCCTTCAGCTACTTTATCAGTGAAAGAGTTCTTCATGGCTCTCACAGATGTTTTCATCGGACTTCTGATTATTGTAACATCATTTCCCCCGCAGTTCAAATACCGCTGTTTATATTCATCCGACGCGTCACATTCCTGTGTAACCACAAATCTGGTCCCCATAAGGAAGCCGTCAGCTCCGTATTTATACGCGGTCTCCGCATCTTTTCTGGAGAGAATACCGCCGCCTACT
>CAYYMY010000024.1:0-14702 GCA_964473095.1 uncultured Oscillospiraceae bacterium
CTAGTGAGGTTAAATGCCATGACTAGCGAAAGCGCAAGGACTGACACTCTCTTTATTTTTTTCTTCTTCATAGAATGATATTTCCTTTCTTGCATGGTTCAAAAACTCTGAATAAATGATATCTTCCTAAAGATTAGTATAGCCCCCCCCCTATTATTTTGTCAATGGGGGGAGTTTATAATTTGTTATTCACTTATGATAATGTCTCCCTAGGATTCACTTGAGAAAATGTCTCTTTTTGATATTCTATAAAAGTTATGAAAGAAGGTAAAATTACATTGTCACAAAAGCAACTAAAAACATTTAAGATCATCAACAGCTTCATCGACAAGTCCATTACAAGACAACAGGCTGCTGAGCTCTTAGGTCTTTCTACCCGCCAGATCACACGTTTAAAGAAAGGAGTCCTCTCTTCTGGTGCTCAATCCCTTATCCATAAAAATACTGCTAGAAGACCCGCTCACGCTCTTTCTGATGAAACGAAGGAAGCTGTCCTTCAAATTTATTCCCGCCCGGAATTGTCTGGGGTCAACTTCCTCCATTTCAAAGATATACTCTTAGCAGATTTCGGGTTATCCCTTTCCTATTCTGCTCTTTCCGGTATACTAAAAAATGCAGGCTTTGAAAGCCCCAAAAAGAAAAAAGTCCGACGCCGCACCCACCGCCGGAAACGGATGCCTCATCCCGGGCAGCTGATCCAGATTGATGCCACCCCGTATGAATGGTTTGGAGGTTCTATGAAATACACCCTCCACGGTGCTATCGATGATGCTTCCGGGCAGGTTGTCGGTCTGTTCCTCACACAAAACGAATGTCTTTATGGCTACCTGGAAACCCTGCGGCAATGCTGTATCGATTTTGGGATTCCTCAGACTCTTTATTCAGACAACCATACGATCTTCCGCTCCCCTAAGAGCGGGAAGCTGACGACTGATGAACTTATTGCCGGAAAAACCGTACACTTGACCCAGTTCGGGCGCTCTATGCATGAATTGGGGGTAGATATGATTTTTGCCAAAACACCTCAGGCAAAAGGACGCATCGAACGCCTGTGGAACACCCTTCAAAGCCGTCTTCCCGTAAAACTAGAAAAAAGGGGGATCCGTACTCTGACAGAAGCAAATCTTTTTTTAGAAAAAGAATATCGTACACTATTTAACCAGAAGTTTGCAGTAGAGCCGGAAGCATCTTCTATCTTTGTGCCGCTTTCACACCAGATAGATATCGACTCGATCCTTTGTGTAAAACACACAAGGAAAACAGATGCAGCCGGAACATTCTCTACTGATCAGCCCGCGTTTTGGGATACGTGTGAAATACAACGGGCAGGTTTATGATACGATCCGTTATCTTAACCCCCAAAACAAGAATGCAAACATGAAAGTCCCTAAAAAAGTAAAGACCATTGTGGAACCACATCTGCAGCTGCGTCATAGCAGTAAGGAATGGAAAGCTATTTGGTGGATGGAGGACTATGATCTCTCCCTAAAATTTTTATACGAACTGTTCTTTGAGAAACAACAGTCTGCTTCCTAAAAGGGCATTTCCCCTTTTAGGAAAGTGACATTTTCTCAAGTGAAACTTAATATGAAAAAGTGACATTTTCAAAAGTTATTGACACATCATCCGCCCATTTTTGCCATAAAGTTTTTTCTCTGATATAATAATATGGAAATCCGTACATAAATCATATCTGTACGCTGTTCATACCGATGAAAGGGTTTTCAAATGGTAGATATTTTCCAGAAAAAGGTTCTGATGCTGGCGTGTTACGCCGGAGAGATAATGATGAAGAACGGCGCGGAAATATACCGCGTGGAGGACACGATAACACGCATATGCAAAGCGTGCTGCATGGATAATACCGAGGTTTTCGCCACACCTACGGGAATTTTCATCTCTCTCGACAAGGGCGGCAAAGATGACGATCCTCTCACATATATAAAGAGGATAAAGGGAATCGATACAAATCTCGAAAAGATATCGATGATAAACCACTTTTCACGGCAGTTCACAACGACCGATCTTTCCGTCGAAGACGGCATGAAAAGGCTGGAGGAGATAGACAGCGCAAAGCCGTATCCTTATTTCGTGAGACTTATAGGAGCAGCGATGATTGCCGCGTTTTTCTGCCTCATATTCGGAGGGGGTGCAGTGGACTTTTTCTCCGCCTTCATAACGGGAATGGCGGCTTACATGTTTTCGGGATTTTTGCAGAAATATAAAACCAACTTTTTCATACGGGGCTTCTGTTCGTGCGCTCTGGCGACGTTCATCGCGATGGCGATATCCTCATCGGTGGATTCCGCTTCATACGAGCCGATCATCATCGGCTCCATAATGATATTCATGCCTGGGGTTGCAATAACCAATTCCATAAGAGATTTCCTCTCCGGCGATATGCTGTCGGGAGTGGCGCGAATGACTGAAGCGCTGCTGACCGCGGTTTCACTCGCCGCGGGCACAGGACTGATAATCAATCTCTGGTCCGTGATGGGAGGTCTCATCCTATGAACGATCTGATAATGCATCTGATATACGCACTATTCGCGACCTGCGGATTTTCCATACTCTTCAAAGTGCCGGCAAAGCAGATACCTTTCTGCATGGTGACAGGAGCACTCAGCTGGGGATGCTACCAATCCGGCATATACTGCGACATTTCCCCTGTAATGTCATGCTTCCTCGCTTCATGCTCCGTCGGTATTTTAAGCGAAATTTTCGCAAGGATCAGAAAGGAAGCCTCTACCATATTCACCATACCCGGCATCATATGTCTCGTTCCCGGCGCCAACATATACAACACCATGGCAGCAATGCTCGAGCAGGATTTCACGCAGACGGCTTCAGTAGGCACGGAAACCCTCATGATGGCGGGCGCCATAGCCGCGGGACTTCTCATCATCGGCTCTCTTATACGGATATTCCGCATATGAACAAAACGCATAAAGAAATTCCCGGAGACTGATAAAATTCTCCGGGAATTTTTTTATTTACAATGTCCAATTATGTTTTATGCTCAGTCCTGTATGCCCGGTATCTTCGGCAAGGCCTCTATGGAAGGTCTGAGATCTTCATCGGCAGGTATATAATCGCTCATTTTGCCTTCATTGAACGAAGCATATGCCGTCATATCGAAATATCCCGTGCCGGTCAGTCCGAAGAGTATAGTCTTCTCCTCTCCGCTCTCCTTGCATTTAAGCGCTTCATCCACCGCGCATCTTATTGCGTGAGCTGATTCCGGAGCAGGGAGTATGGTCTCAAGCTTCGCAAACTGTACCGCAGCTTCGAACACTTTTGTCTGTTCATAGGAAACCGCCTCCATATATTTGTCATCGTACAGCTTTGAAAGTATAGGCGACATACCGTGATATCTGAGACCCCCGGCGTGATTTGCCGCAGGCTTGAACGTGCAGCCCAGAGTATACATCTTGGCCATCGGAGTGATCTTTCCTGTATCACAGAAATCGTATTTATATACGCCTCTTGTAAATGACGGACACGATGCCGGCTCAACGGCTATTATCCTCGAGTCTGACTTACCGGTCAGTTTATCCTGCATGAATGGAGCTATAAGTCCGCCGAGGTTTGAGCCTCCTCCCGCGCACCCTATCACTATGTCGGGATATTCGTCTATCATTTCCATAGCGGTCTTGGATTCCAGTCCTATGATTGACTGATGGAGCAGCACCTGGTTTAATACGGAGCCGAGAACGTATCTGTATCCTTCCTTCGTAACTGCAACTTCTACAGCTTCCGATATCGCACATCCGAGACTTCCGCTGTTGTCAGGGTCCTCCGCCAGAATCTTCCTGCCCGCTTCAGTAGTATCAGAAGGGGACGCGAGCACTTCAGCGCCGAAGGTTTTCATTATATCTTTTCTGAAAGGCTTCTGGTTGTACGATACCTTGACCATGTAAACCAGAAGGTCCAGTCCGAAGTAAGAGCATGCCTCTGACAGCGCCGTCCCCCACTGTCCTGCTCCCGTTTCGGTAGTCACTCCTTTCAAGCCCTCCTGCTTGGCATAATATGCCTGCGCTATGGCTGAATTCAGCTTGTGGCTTCCCGATGTATTGTTCCCTTCAAACTTGTAATATATCTTTGCGGGAGTATCTAGAGCTTTTTCCAGATTGTACGCTCTGCACAACGGAGACGGTCTGTATATCTTATACATCTCACGGACTTCATCCGGGATATCGATATATCTCGTTTCGCTGTCCATTTCCTGCTTCGCAAGCTCCTTGCAGAATACGGGATAGAGATCCTCCACCGACGCAGGCGTTCCCGTTGCCGGGTTTATCATAGGAGCCGGCTGCTGCTTCATGTCTGCTCTGAGATTATACCATTGCGTAGGAATCCTGTCTTCCGTTAAATACAATCTGTAAGGTACATTCTTTTTCATTTCTTTCTCCTTTCCTGATCTACCGAATAATGCAAGGGCGATGTTTTACGGTCCGTCGGCATTTCATAAATAAAAAAACGCTTTTGCCCAAGCTCGGGACAAAAGCGCTGCTTTTGCTATGCCACCCGGAAAATAAAAATTTTCCTTTTCTTCTGCGTACAGCTTTCGATACGCACTCCCTTTGTAACAGGCGGAGCTCCCGTCAGTTTCTACTAAATCCTGCCGCCTTCCGGCACACAGAATCTTTCGTCTGCCCTCATAAGTCCATTCACTCCGGTTCTCCTTACCGCAATCCCACCTCCCGCGGCTCTCTTTGAATTCAAATCCGAAGCTACTACTCTTAATCATCGGTTTATCGTGTTAAATTATTTATGCTGCTATTATATGAGCTGATTATGGTTTTGTCAAGCAAAAATCCGTCTCCGGTGTCTTCATCCTCGTTCACGACTCTCTCAAGGTCTTTTATGTCAGGCAGCTCTTTCAGAGAGCTGAATCCGAACTGTTTGAGAAATTCATCGGTAGTACCGTACAGTATCGGTCTTCCCACTGTATCTGCACGTCCCACTTCCGTCACGAGTTTTTTTCGTGAAAGTCCTTCTATCACTCTGTCGCACTTTATGCCTCTCACCGCTTCTATCTCACCTTTGGTCACCGGCTGTCTGTAAGCGATGATGGCAAGAACTTCCAGCGCTGACTGAGACAGTTTTTTCTGATTTGCAGGGGTGCAGAGCCTTTCTATATAGTCTATATTCTCGGCTCTGGTGACAAACTGAAAGCTTTTATTCACCTCTCTTATCACTATACCTCTGTTTTCTTTTTCGTATTCCTCCCGCAGCTGTATGCAGCATTCATAAATCTCCTTTTTATCCACATTGAAGACTTCCGCCATATCTTTGATGTCGAGAGGCTCGCCCCACACGAACATCATGGATTCGATTGCCGATTTCATGCTTTTGTTTTCAGTCATATCACACCTCTTCCCTGAATATATTTTCCGCGGCTTTAACCTTTATATCTCCGAATATATATTTCTGCTCCGCATCGAGCCTTCTCTCCCTCATCATCTCAAGCACCGACGAAAAAGTTACGGCAACGTCGTACATATCATCCCTCTTCTGCACGAGTTCTCTGAAATCAGCTTCACGCCCCGGCTCTTCTCTGAAAAATTCCTTTATGGATTTCATCTTCCTTTCGGTGGTCAGGCGCTGTTTTTCAGTCCTTATATGATGCACCCTGATTTCCTCCAGTCTTCTTTTACGCTGGAGGAACATCTCAAAGGCTATCCTGAACTTATCTATGTCGAGATTCAGATATTCATCTGGCGTCCCTGTATATACGGAAAGGTCTTCCTTCGGTTTTTCCATATGCTTCAGATTTTCCTCTCTTCTGCTTTCAAGCATCGCCGATATATTCCTGAAGCGTTTGTATTCGGCAAGGCGTGCCACCAGCTCCGTCCTCGGGTCTTCCGAAAAAGTCTCACCGTCGGACTCCCGGGATTTGCCCGGGAGCAGCATCTTGGATTTTATTTCAAGAAGCTCTGCCGCCAGCACAAGAAAATCCGACGACAAATTAACATCCGCCGTCTCCATTCTGTCTATATAATCCATATACTGATTCACTATCTCCGATATCTTTATATCGTATATGCTCATTTCCGCGTGCTCTATCAGATATACCAGAAGGTCGAAAGGTCCTTCGAACACGTCAAGTCTGACTCTGTAACTCATATCATATATACCTGCTTATCAGTCCGTTCATCATTATTTCCCACCTGTACGAATCCGTCGCTGTTTCGATGAGTTTTTCTATCTCTTCTTTTTCATTCCCGCCAAGTCTTGTCATTTCTTTAGGGCTGATTACGAGCGCCATGCGGCGTGCCGCCTGATACATTTTTTTCTCATGCTCAGGTCTTGTCAGATAATCGTCTATGATCCCGAGCATCTTTTCGGCATCTGTCTTCAGATTTCCCTTGACGCCCTGCAGAAGATTTATTATATGGTCGCTGACGATATTGGTATCCGCCCCTCTGCACTCCTCTATGACTTTCCTTATTTCAAAAAGCTTCTCATCATCGCTGCACAAGGTGAATTCTCCGTTTATAAAATCCTCATACAGCCCTGTCCCCTGCTTTACGGCAGCTGTCCTTATCCTTAAAAAGTCCGGCTCTATGGCATTTACAACACGTGCCGTGCCAAGAGCGTTTTCTTCCGTGAGCTCCTTTCCGCCTACCCCCGGCATGAAATAAACGGAAATCTCTATGCCGCCTGCTTTTATATTCCTGCCTGCTGTTATCTCCTGCTCGGATGTCACTCCCTTGTCTATCTTTTCCAATACTTTATCCGAGCCCGACTCAAATCCGGAATGTATTCTGTCGAGCCCTGCCGCTTTAAGCTCCGCATATTCCTCCGCGCTGACCTTTGAAAGATTTTCAGCTCTTCCGTAGGACGTTATCCTTTTTATGCCCGGAAACGCTTTCCTCAGATATATCAGAACATCGCTGAGCCTGCCGCTGCTGAGAGCCGTGGTGTTCCCGTCCTGCAGGAACACGTTTTCTCCTCCTTTTATCAGCCAGTTTGCCATCATGTAAAAGCACTGTCTTTCTCCTTCCGTGCCCTCCATCAGCTCTTCGTTGAGTCCGTCTATATCCCATCCTCCCTCGGGAAGTCTGTATTTTTCTATCCTGTCCGCATACTCCACCATGCTGTCGATGTCTTCCTTGATGCTCTCTGCACTGTAGGCTTTGAACTTCGTATGTCTGTAAAGCTGACAGAACTTGCATTTGTTCCACGTGCATCCGTTCGTAACCTGCAGCAGCAGGCTGTCCGCTTCACTCGGCGGTCTTATCGGTCCTATTCTGAAAGCTTGCTCCATATCGCAATATCTCCCTTTTGCTTTTTATCATTATTATACATTCAAGACGGCAAAAGGTAAAGCCGCACGCGAATCAAAATTCTCCGGCAGATACTATAACGCAAAAAAGCAGCGACGTCTCCCCGGCTGCCTGTTAAAACAGCACAGAGCTACATCGCTGCCGAACAATCATATATAAGGGCAGTCCTGCTCTCGCTTTCACTCATTTAGGTCGCTCCTTTCAACTTTCTGCTTACTGACTGCCTCGTCTTCCTCCTCCGGCTACGCTAGTCCTTATCGCCGCCTTGGCGATAGCCGTTCTGGCTTTCAGTATATCGTTGGGATCTCCGTCCTCTTCGTGCTCTTTGAGCCAGTTTTCCGCGTTTTCCTTTTCAGTGAGAACTCTATTCATATCGATATCATCTTTCCACTCTATCGCATCCGTATATATTATTATACTATCTTTAACGTCGATAAATCCTCCCGCGATCGCGGCTATCCTGAAGTCGTTCTTGGCCGCTCCTTTTTCCTGTATGCAGAGTTCGCCTATATCCAGAAGCTTACACGCCCATGAATGACCGTACATGAAGCCTTCGTCACCTGAAAGGGTTCTGACTATCACCAGCTCCACATCGCCCTTATAAAACATTTTTGAAGGAGTTATTATCTCTAAATTCACACTTCTGGCCATAACGCTCTCCTACTTCTTGCTATTCTGGTATTTTTCCACCACTTCATCTATACCGCCCGCAAACAGGAACATCTGCTCAGGGATTTCGTCATGTTTTCCGTCCAGTATCTCCTTGAAGCCTCTTACAGTTTCCTTGAGAGGCAGATATTTGCCCTTCATACCTGTAAACTGTTCAGCTACGCTGAACGGCTGCGAAAGGAATCTCTGTATTTTTCTCGCTCTGGAAACTATCAGTTTATCCGAATCTGAAAGCTCATCCATACCGAGTATGGCTATGATGTCCTGAAGCTCTTTATATCTCTGCAGAACTTCCTGAACGCCTCTTGCCGTCTCGTAATGCTCCTGACCCAGAATCAGAGGATCCATTATTCTCGACGTAGATTCAAGCGGGTCCACCGCCGGATATATACCCAGCTGCGTTATTGCTCTGGAAAGCACTGTGGTCGCATCCAGATGAGCGAATGTAGTAGCCGGCGCCGGGTCAGTCAGGTCATCGGCAGGTACGTATACAGCCTGTACCGATGTTATGGAGCCTTTCTTCGTCGAAGTTATTCTCTCCTGAAGAGCTCCCATTTCTGTAGCCAGCGTAGGCTGATATCCTACCGCCGACGGTATACGTCCGAGCAACGCCGATACTTCCGAGCCTGCCTGCGTGAATCTGAATATATTATCTATGAACAGAAGTACGTCCTGATTTTCCTGATCTCTGAAATACTCAGCCATGGTAAGTCCCGTGAGGGCAACTCTCATTCTTGCACCGGGCGGCTCATTCATCTGTCCGAAAACCATGGCGGTGTTTTTTATAACACCGGACTCCATCATTTCATAGTACAGGTCGTTACCTTCCCTTGTTCTTTCACCTACACCGGCGAAAACGGATATTCCGCCGTGCTCCCTCGCTATATTACTGATAAGCTCCTGTATAAGTACCGTTTTGCCTACTCCGGCACCTCCGAACAGACCTACTTTACCGCCCCTCGTATAAGGCGCTATCAAATCTATTACCTTTATGCCTGTTTCGAATATCTGAGCCGATGTGTCCTGTTCTTCAAAAAAAGGCGCGTCTCTGTGAATAGCTTCTTTTAGCTCCGTTTCAACTTCACCTTTATCGTCTATAGTATCTCCTATTACGTTGAACATTCTCCCGAGGACTTCTTTTCCGACAGGCACTTTGATAGGGGCTCCCGTGTCTTCCGCTTCCATACCTCTCCTGAGTCCGTCCGTGGATGAAAGAGCTATGCATCTTGCGACGTCGTCGCCTTTGTGCTGCGCGACTTCAGTCACTATCATGCCGCCTTCCTTTGTCTTGATTGTCACGGCATTAAGCAGTTCGGGCATTTCATCTTCATTGAATTTAATGTCGATTACAGGCCCTATGATCTGATCTATTCTTCCCTTGTTCATTTTCGCCTCCTAATTTTGCGCCTCAGAACCGGCAACGATTTCTATGATCTCATCAGTTATAGCGGACTGTCTCGCCCTGTTCATAGTGAGCGACAGATTTTCAAGCATATCTCTTGCGCTGTCTGTAGCATTCTCCATTGCCATTCTTCTGGCTGCATGCTCACACGTGGCCGATTCCACTATCGCTGCATAAAGCATCATTTCCGCGTATTTCGGAACCAGATAGTTGAATACCTCCTCCATGGAAGGCCCGTATTCAACCGCTTTCGCATTATGCAATACTTCAGGGTCGTTTCCTATTTCAAAAGGCAGAAGCGTAACGCTCCTTACCTCCTGTTCCATCGAATTTATAAAGGCAGTATACACGAGGATTATCTCATCTATTTCACCTTTATCGTACATACTTATTATAGGCAGCATCATTTCTCTGGCTTCAAGGAATGATACGTTTTCGGGAGGGCTGAGATAATCACCGCATATATCATAGCCCCTCTTTTCAAAGTATTCCTTCCCCTTGGTGCCTATGGCGAGTATTACAGGCTTCTCGACGCCCGCGCTCTCGCCCGCGTCTATTCTGCTCTGAGCTTCCTTCAATATGTTGCTGTTGAAGCCTCCGCACAGACCCTTACAACTAGTCAGAGTTATATAGCATGTTTTCTTTATTTCTCTGCTGCCTGCAAGATATTTCTGCGGGATCTCCTTGCTGTTGTTGAACATCTCCGCTATCGTATTAGTTATGTAGTGTGAGTTTTCATTTGTTCTCTCGAATATGGCCTTCGCTTTTCTCAGTTTGCCTGCGGATACCAGCTTCATGGCATTCGTTATGTGCTCTGTACTCGTAACACTTCTTATACGCCGCTTTATATCCTGTATATTGCCAGCCGCCATTCTCACACCTCCCTTTTTCTTTCATTTCACCGCGTCCGTCGAGCGACGCGGTCCGGCTGTCTATGCCAACACCTTTCCCGCATCGGCGTTTACTTTGAGAAATTCCTTCTTGCACAGTTCTATACCTTCCTTAAGCTGCGCTTCCGTTTCTTCACTGAGCACACCTTCATCCGCTATAGCTCTGCCTATCTGCGGATACTGCGCGTCCATGAAGTCATACAGGAATTTCTCGAACTCTTTGATGAATTCAAGTTTTATATCATCTATATAATTGTTTATTACCGCGTATATTATCATTACCTGGTTGTATACCGGTATAGGCTGATACTGCGGCTGCTTCAGTATTTCCATGAGTATTTCGCCGTGTTCAAGCCTTGCCTTTGTCTCAGGGTCAACGTCGGAGCCGAACTGAGAAAAGCTTGCCAGCTCATTATACTGTGCCAGCTCCAGCTTTATGGAGCTTGCAACTTTTTTCATGGCTTTGATCTGAGCATCGCCGCCTACACGGGATACGGATATACCTGCGTCTATAGCCGGTCTCTGTCCGGAGAAGAACAGCTCTGTTTGCAGATATATCTGACCGTCGGTTATAGAAATAACGTTTGTAGGTATATACGCCGATACGTCTCCTGCCTGAGTCTCTATGATAGGCAGAGCCGTTATAGAGCCTCCGCCCAGCTCATCGGAAAGCTTTGCGGCTCTTTCAAGAAGTCTTGAATGGAGATAGAATACGTCTCCGGGATACGCTTCTCTTCCAGGCGGTCTTCTGAGCAGCAGCGACATGGCACGATATGCCACAGCGTGCTTTGACAGGTCGTCGTAAACTATCAGAACGTCTTTGCCCTGATACATGAAGTGCTCTCCTATAGCGCATCCGGCATAAGGAGCTATGTACTGGAGAGGCGCAACATCCGAAGCCGTAGCCGAAACTACTATCGTGTAATCCATGGCGCCTTTGTCCTCAAGAGTCTGAACGAGCTGCGCTACCGTGGATTTTTTCTGTCCTATCGCTACATATATGCAGATTACATCCTCACCTTTCTGGTTCAATATGGTATCTATGGCAATCGCCGTCTTACCTGTCTGCCTGTCTCCTATTATGAGCTCTCTCTGTCCTCTTCCTATCGGAATCATGGAGTCTATCGCCTTGATTCCTGTCTGCAACGGCTGATATACCGACCTTCTCTGCAGTACGCCCGGCGCCTGAAATTCCACAGGTCTCGTCTCATGACTGACTATAGGACCCTTTCCGTCTATAGGCTGGCCCAGAGCGTTCACTACTCTGCCCATCAGGTCATCGCCTACGGGAACCTCAACTACCGCTCCCGTCGGTTTTACGATGTCGCCTTCCTTGATATTTCTGTCAGCGCCCATTATAACGGCACCGACATTGTCTTCCTCCAAGTTGAGCGCCATGCCGTAGGTGTTGCCGGGAAACTCAAGGAGTTCTCCCGCCATACAGTTGTCGAGCCCGTAGACTCTCGCTATACCGTCGCCTACCTGGATGACCGTACCGAAATCGGAAACATCAAGCTCGCTTTTGTAGTTTTTTATCTGTTCTTTTATGACTGCGCTTATTTCTTCCGGTCTAAGGTTCATTTCTTTCCCTCCCTAATTCAAAACAATCTGACTTTCAAGATCGTCAAATTTCTTTCTGATGGAAGCGTCTATGACCTTACCTTCTATAAGTATCTTAAAGCCTCCTATCAGTTTGGGATCTGTTTCGTTAGTCAGTCTTACATTGATTCCGAGAAGTTTTGACACATCTTCCTCCAGTTCCTTTATCCTGTCTTCCTTTAAAGGTTCAACAGAATAAACAGTACCGTAGGAAAAGCCTTCCTCTTTTTCTATAAGACCTCTGTAAACTTTTATTATCTTTTCCAGATGCCCGGCTCTGCCTTTATCTATCAGGACAAAGAGAAAGTTTAAAAATTCTCTGCATATGATGCTGCCGAAAATTTTTTCCACCGCTTCCTTTTTTTCGGCGGCAGATATTGCCGGATAGCTGATAAAAGCCTTTAAATCAGGATTATCCTTTATTATATCGATAATCTGGTCGGCATCTTTCATGATCTCATTTTCTTTTCCCACGTCACGCGCCGCTTCAAAAAGCGCCGTGCCGTAAGTCAAATCAACCGTTAATTCTGCCATCCCGCACTCCTTGCCTTATTTATAACTTCATCAACAATGGCGTCCTGACCAACATTGCTTATCTCTTTTTCTACTATCTTTTCAGCGGCAAGTATAGCCAAAGCTGCGATTTCCTGTCGCATTTCCTCCATAGCTTTCGCTTTTTCCCGCTCTATGTTTTTCTCCGCTTTCGCCATTATCTCGCTCGCCTGATTATTAGCATTTTCTATGATCTCTCTTGCCTGCGCGTCTGCCCTTATCTTCGCTTCTTTGATGATGTCGCGTCCTTCGGCCTCTACATTGGCTATACGCTTATTGTAGTTCTCCATCTTCTCATCCGCGCGTCTGTTTACGGCTTCAGCGCTGTCAAAGGCGTCCTGAATGGAGTTTGACCTTGCTTCCATGAAATTTTTCACTTTTTCAAAGAAGAACTTTTTGAGCACAAGAAACAGAACGATTACTGTAATCCATACCATTATAATCGACCAGTTTATTTCTATGAGCCCTGTATACTCCACTTTTCATCGCCTCCTTCCTGTCTGATACAAAAGTAATATTTACAGCATTCCAACAAGCGGATTTGCAAACAGCAGCAGAATGGAAACTACGAATGCAAATATCGTCGGTGTTTCGGATACGCCCTGACCAACGAGCATTATCTTCAAAATGTCTCCCTGTGCTTCCGGCTGTCTTGCAACGCCTTCAACGGCTCTGCCTGCCGCGTATCCCTGTCCTATACCTGTACCGATACCGCAGATCATTGCCATTCCTGCACCCAGTCCTGATAATCCGAGTACGAAAGCTTCCGGTGTAATTCCTGTCATGATAACATCCTCCTTGTCTTTAATCTTCTATATGGTCGCTTAAAGTTATAGCTTCATTGGCAATAAATGCCATGGTCAACATTGAAAATATATAAGCCTGCAGCACCGGCTCGAACATATCAAAGAACGCGTTTGCCGGCAACGGAATTATGGTGTCCAGTATAGGTATGCTGCAGAACTGATATGAAAGCGTCGCCAGTCCGCTGTAGATCAGTGACATTACTATCACTCCCGCCAGTATGTTCCCGAAAAGTCGGAGACCAAGGGAAAGCGGTGTTGAAAACATCTCTATGACGTTTATGAATATCATGAACGGATAAGGAGAACACATATGCTTGAGCTTGCCTCCGAATCCCATATATTTCACCCCCGTTCCCTGTATCAGGAAAAACGTGGTTATCGCCAGCGCGAACGTACAGTTGACATCGCTGGTCACCGGCCGGAATCCGAAAAGTCCCAGAGCGTTTGAAAACAGCATGAAGAAAAATATCGTTGCCATGTACGGCGCGAAAACGGCACCGAGCTTCACACCCATGATGGACTGCACCATCCCGTAAGCCTTTTCCACAACTAACTCGGCAACTACCTGCTTGCCCTTGGGTACTTTCTGAAGTTTATGCGCCGACCAGCATGCAAGCACGCCGATTATGACCGCCACTATCACTGCCCATACGACTGTTTCGGTTATGAAAAACGTTCCGTCGCCGAAGATGAATATTTTTTTAGGTCCCAGATGCGATAAGTCATGCATGCTTATTCCTCCTCTCTGCCCCAGTATTTATCTTCCTCTTCCTTATCTTCTGCTTCATACATCGCCTGTACTTCAGGCCTTATCTCACGTTTGGTATTGAAATCAGGTTTGACGGCGTGAAAATAATACAGAGGGAGCTTTGATGCTAAATACCCCAGCAGACACGCAAGCCCGGGAGCAGTCCCCTGCTTTATCGCCAGGAAAAATACTCCGCAGTATATCAAAATTCTTATAACGAAACTTATGGTGGAAAATCCCGCGTTCCCGCTGTCAAGCATTTTCTTCAGGAAAAATGCCAGTATGTTGAAATTCACCAGCGCCGCGGCAAATCCCGCAAGCAGAAATACGGTAAACCACAGATCAAAGCCTATAATAAAAAGTGATATTGTCTGACAGACAGCTATGACTATGAAGCCATAGAGAGCCACTTGCTTTTTTATCTTGCCTACATCATCCATCCCAGACTATCACCTTTCCCTTTGATTTCGATTTGTCTATTATTATACACTTGTTTGCTATAAAAGTAAAACAATTTTTTCAATTTTAATTTATTATAATTACACAAATAATTCAATATTTCCGGCTAATTTTTAAGATATATATATGCTTGCATTAAAGTAATATTTATACTATTTTGCGGTTTTAGCTGAGATGTCTCTTTGTCAGTTAAAGCGCCGCGACAAAAAACAAAAGGCTTATACCTAACGTGACCGTCAAGGTAAAGCCTGTTGTCTTCCTTATGCTTCCGAAGCCCTTCACTCA
>CAYYMY010000024.1:14802-20715 GCA_964473095.1 uncultured Oscillospiraceae bacterium
ATCAGAAAGAAGTATATATATCAGTATCGCCGCAATAAGCAGGAGTCCGAGACACTCCACCATAAGATCCCTGCTGTAGAGCACTGCCACGATACCCATGATGCCGCTGATACAGTACATGAGCATGACAGCTCTGCGCTGTCCGAATCCTGCCCGCATTATCCTGTGATGAAGGTGTTCTTTGTCTCCCATGCTTATCGGGTTTCCCTTCACCACCCGTCTCACTATGGCAAAAGCGGTGTCGAATACCGGAAGTCCAAGCACCAGCGCCGGAATCACCACTACTACCACAGTCGCGCTTTTGACGACTCCGGTAATGGAAAAAGCTGCTATGGCAAAGCCTAGGAGCTGAGAGCCGCTGTCGCCCATGAATATCTTCGCGGGATTGAAATTATACGGCAGAAATCCGAGCGCCGCACCTGCTATCGTCATCATGGCAATCATAGACATGTACTGTCCGTGTATATATGCCACATATCCTATACAGAGCGCGGATATTGCCGCTATCCCGGCGGCAAGTCCGTCAAGCCCGTCTATGAGATTTATCGCATTGGTTATGGCAACGAGCCACAGCACAGTCATGACGAAGCATACCACGTCTCCTAGCATTATCCTGCCGTCGTCGAAATAATTCGTTATGAATTCTATCTTCAATCCGGCAGCATATACTGCCGAAGCGCACACTACCTGTCCCGCCAGCTTCACTACAGGCTTCAGGTTTTTAAGGTCGTCTACAAGCCCCAGTATATATATCAGCGTACAACCGAGCATTGCCGCCGTAACGTTTTCCTCATCGGAAGAAAACAGATACAGAGACACCATTATTCCCGCAAATATGGCTATCCCGCCGAAACGCGGCATAGGTCTGTTGTGCACACGCCTTTCGTCCTTAGGTACATCCATGGCGCCTATTTTAGGTGCCGCCCATATCGCCAGCGGCGTAGCTGCCGCCGCCACTGCCATAGCTGTAAAAAACGGCGCCCACAATTCAAAGCTTGTAGCCGTCACTATCGTTCTCCTAACATTATGATTTTAAGTCCCGCTTCTCTTAATATCTCTACCGAAAGCTCATCCGGGTAGCCTTCCTTGACTACTATCCTGCTTATCCCCGCGTTTATTATCATCTTCGCGCATATGACGCAGGGCTGGTGAGTTATGTATATGAAAGCCCCTTCGATGCTCTGTCCCAGGGTCGCCGCCTGTATTATCGCATTCTGCTCGGCATGAAGAGCTCTGCAGAGCTCGTGCTTTTCTCCCGAAGGTACTCCCAACTGCTGTCTCAGACATCCTCCTTCACGCTCACCGCAGTGAATGAGACCTCTCGGCGCCCCGTTATAGCCGGTAGCCACTATATGCCTGTCCTTTACTATCACAGCGCCCACCTGCCGCCTCAGACAAGTGGAGCGTCTGGCGGTAAGCACTGCCATTTCCATGAAATATTCATCCCATCCAGGTCTCTTATCCATATCATTCTCCTTGCTTCATCTGTTTGTCCGTATAAACAATAAAATGTATCAGTAAAATATCTCCGCCAGATACAGACCGCCCGGAGGCGCCGTATATCCAGCAAGCCTTCTGTCGCGTCCTCTGATTATATTTTTCACATCCTCCGGCTTTCTCTTTCCTGCTCCTGTTTCTATCAGAGTCCCCGCTATTATTCTCACCATATTATATAAAAAACCATCTCCGCGGACATGTATCTCTATCATCCTGCCTTCTTTATCGTCTCCGATGTTTTCGCACAGCACATCCGCAGCATAGACAGTCCTCACCGTCGTCTTTCTCGGATTGCCTCCCGCCGACTCAAAGGATTTGAAGTCGTGAGTGCCTTCAATAAAAGCCGCTCCTTCTCTCATTGCCGGAACGTCAAGCGGCTCGGATATCCCGCACACATAGTTCCTCGAAAAAACGTCTTCCTGCCCGCAGTTTTTTATCCTGTATATATATTTCTTCCCGCGGCAGTCAAATCTCGCGTGAAATTCCATCGGTCTTTCTTCCGCGGCGAGTATCCTCACAGCAGGCAGAGAAAAAGAATTTTTCTCCCGCCCCTTCAGAGCGTTGTTGATTACGAGTGGGAATTTTTCCACGGGAATATTCACATCGGTAAAAAAAGAAGCTCTCTGTCCCAGCGCGTGTACACCGGCGTCCGTACGGCTCGTTCCGCTGAGTTCCGTCTCGCAGCCCAGCACAGACGATATGGCTTCTTCGAGATATCCCTGCACCGTCAGCGTCTCAGGCTGCTTCTGCCATCCATGAAATACGGAGCCGTCATACTCTATTGTCAAAAGTATATTCCTTTTCATTTTCTCCTATCAGTTATTATATAATACTTCGCCTGTATTTTACAGTGATTTTCACAAGAACGCGCTCTTATGCGTGTATATGCTGATGTCCGCTGTATGGAAGTCCAATGCAGCTATATGAGAAACGGCCAGAGGACGAATATATAAAATATACCGCATCCGCATATGTACGGTCCCAGCGGTTTCACGTCATCTTTCGAATACTTTCTGAGCATGAGACCTGCCGCCGCGAATATGCCGCTTAAAAGGGAGGCTCCTATTAGCACCGCCACCGTCCCTCTTATGCCGAGACACAACCCAAGACATGCAAACAGCTTGACATCACCAAATCCCATTACATCTTTCCTGAACAGCGCACCTCCCAGCACTGCCACCATCATCATTACCCCGCCGCCTGCGAGGGCTCCCAGAAGCGGCTGCATGATACCATCATGATAAGGAATGAATCCGAAAGCGGAGAGAGCCAGCATTATGACAAACTGGTCGGGAATTATCATGTACTTCAGATCAGCCAGTCCTATTATAAGCATCGCCCAGCACGCGAACAATCCGGCTACGGCGAACTGCACATCAAAAAAAGAAAGACGCACCAGAAGACACGCAAACCCTGCGGCATATATCCACCTCCAGGGAAAACCCTTCACTCTCTGTATGTAAGGGTCCGAAATCTCAGGTCTCGGCTTTTCACCGTAATCGCACAGCCATCCCGCCGGCATCTTATTGAAAATATACACCGCACCGAATCCCGCGATAATCCCGAGGACAAGAGACGCAGCTATTTTTATGATGATTATAAGCAATTCTCTATCTCCTGTATATGCTCTATCACCGGATAATATCCGGGGCCGTCTCCTCACATCATATCCATGTCTAAGGCTGCTCCATGCGTAAAGGCGGCAGATCTCAGCGTTTTTCCGCACTTTGTAACCGTCTTCATCGCGAGGACTTTCAGGGAATCGACAACAAAATCGTATTTTCTGTCGAGATGCATATCCCCGTATACCACCGACAGCTCCGTGCAGCCCATTATCACTGCATCGCAGCCCTTATTTCTCATATGTTCAATGACTTCATCCACTTCCTTTTCATCGGCAGAAAGCCCTGCCTTCACACATCCGTAGATTATGTGGTTTACCTTTTTCTGATATTCTTCATCCGGCGCGATGCAGCACACATTTTCCTCTTTCCCGTAATAGCTATACGTCTCGGAGGAGATAGTGCCTTCCGTCGCCAGGATACCCAGCCTGACGCATTCGGAATACTCCGATGCTTGTCGTGTGTACTTTTCTTTCTTTCCCTGCCATTCTTTCCGGTCTTTACCACGGCATTTATCAGCCGCATAGAGTATTGTCTCTTTTATTATGTTGAGTACAGGTATTTTCACGGACTTTTCGATATCCTCGAAGAAATAGTGGGCAGTATTGCACGGTATGACTATAAACCTACAGCCGGCTTTTTCAAGCAGCTTCGCATCCTCTGTCATATCATCGAGAGGGGAGATACTGCTCTTTCCCATGATGTAGTCCGTCCTGTCGGGAATAGTGGCGTGATTGGACACGAGCATATTTATATGCTCCTGATCTGTTTCCGCTTCAGTCATTCTTATTATGAGATCCATAAAATAAACAGTTGCCAGAGGACCTATACCTCCCAGCACGCCAACCGAATTTTTCATATCCGCACCTCCAAACGCCCGGCGCACGCCTGAAATACACGCGTATTTATTTTCTGCCTTCCAGCTTTAAAAATCTGTTGAATCTTCTCCTCTGCGTGAACATAAAATACTTCACATAGAGCTTGTGGATGATATTCTTTTCTCCGCTGTAATCGATAGGATTAGATACTTTCCCTTCCCGATAAAGCCGCTTCACCTGATTTTTGAGCTCATCACTGCCGCAGTATGCCAGTATTATGGATTTAGGCACTACCGTGTACAGATTCTCATTATCCGCGATAACGATTTTGTTATCGAGCTTCTTATTGTATATGAGGTCATCCACTATCCATTTTACAGCGTTGAATCCGCTGCCCGTGATGTAGAAATTGCTCCTGCCGAGCCTCGTGTTTATTTCAAAATACTTGTATTTGCCGTCCCTCTCATCGTACTTGATATCGAAGTTGGCAAATCCCGTATAGCCTGTTTCTTCAAGGAATTTTATAGACTTGTCCATGATATCCCTGTCGACAGTGTTTATTATCGCCACAGGATTTCCTATTGCGGCATCCCCGTGGTCTTCAAGTATGGTATGACCGAAAGACATGAACCTCACCTTGGAATTCCTGTCGCAGTAGCAGGTGAGTATATGCATGTAGTTATCATCGCCGGGAATGAAATCCTGGATGAGGAATTTATAGCCGTAGGAACTTTTCTCAAGCTCTGCCAGCATCGCTTTGAGCTCTTCCATAGTGTTGAGCTTGAATACTTTCTTCTTGCCTTTGAACTCGGCATAGTGATATTCCGCGCTGCTCGCAGGCTTTGCTATAACCGGAAAATCAAAAGGAAGCTCAAGAGGAGTCCTTTCCCTGACATCGTATACGAAGGTTTCGGGATAATCCACGCCCGTCTTTTCGCATATCTCATAAAAGCTGTCCTTAAGCACAAGCTTATTTAGCAGCTCTTCTTCTATATAAGGGATCACATAGTACTTTTCAAGCACAGCTCTGTTCTCTATTATCATCCTCACATACCAGTCGCCGCAGGCTATCAGCAGGAGCTTTTTCTTTCCTTCATACTGCCTGCCGAGAGAGATGAGCCTGTCCATAAAAGTTTCGAGCTCATTCATTTTCGGTTCTATTATATTGTCTATTATGCTTGAATAGGAATTGAGCCAGTTTTTTACGGTGCTTATCGCTATGGATTTTATTTCATACTCTTCGTGAAAGGATCTTGCGAGGCTGTAAGTCGTTATATCTCCTCCCAGGATCACGGGAATAAATTCTGTTTCGTTTGATTTCATAATTATAATACCTCTGTTTTTATCACTGAATTTCATGATAAAATAGCCCTATTGATTTTAGGGCTATTTATATATCCTGTTATCAAGTTTTCTTAGTGCTTTGTCAGCTTTCTCTGTGAATTCAATCGTCCAATCCACAATGTTTTCTCACTTCATCAAGAGAATAAGTTTTCATTATTCCGGCTTTAAAATCTTCAACATCTTTTAAAAGTCCATACTTATATTTTAATTTTATCACACACAAATTTTTATGTCAAAAGTTATTATAAGCAATAAGATTGAAAGCGTCTTAATTGTCAAGACATATGCTACAGCCTTATATACGATTTCTGTTCGTCAGAGCAAATGAAAACCCCAGAGCTACCACTCTGGGGATTTTTGCTTTGTGTGCAAATGCACATTATATTCGTTTCTTCGCCTACTGGCATTCTATATCATACGTGGCATTCTTGTCAAATGTGCTTATCTATGTTTTCTAAGGAAAACCAGAGAAGATGTCAAGCCTGCACCTGTCATAAGCATAATAGCGATCCAAAGTGCAAAGGTACTGTTATCTCCTGTCTGTGGTGTGCTGTCTGTATCAGCAGTTCCTGTTGTGGAACCAGTGCTTGTTGTTCCTGTTGTGGAAATGCTGGAATCAGAGTCTGTCGTTC
>CAYYMY010000025.1:0-19335 GCA_964473095.1 uncultured Oscillospiraceae bacterium
GAGTTGCAGGAATTTATTTATAACGGATTAGATGTATTAAAAGCTTATGAGTAGAAAAGTGAAATGAGCTTTGCGGCGCTTACTCCTTCACCTAAGAAAAATATTCCAAGCAGTGCAGTGCCTGCGATTCCAATTCCTGTGAATACAGCATAGGAAAGACCTATGCCGAATGTCCTTATACCGCGTTCCAGCATAAAAAAACTGAGGAAAAGAAAGAATGCGGTTATCAGTGTAGGAACGGGTTTAGTGAAACCGTATGACTGTTTCATAAAGTAAGCCCAGATGATTTCAATGAGACCTGAGAATATGAGACATACCCAGGCTATCGTATTTTCTTTTTTTGAAGTCGCGCTGATGTTGTTGCTGTTCAAATCAATACCTCAAATCGCCGTAAAGCGCCGGTCTGAAACAAATTTCAGCAAAAATCAAAAAAGGTATTGCAAAAAACAGAGAGCTGATGTATATTGATATTGTCTTAAGCGCGCAGGACAATAAGACAATATGACAAAGAGATATACAAAAAGGTAAAAGGAGGGGGATAGAACGTGGAATGGAAGCTTGATGACAGCAGACCTATATGGCCGCAGCTCAAAGAACAGCTCATCATAGCAATAGTTGCCGGAAAGTATATGATGGGAGGAGCTTTCCCCACAGTCAGAGAACTGGCTGAGGACGCGGGAGTTAATCGCAATACGATGCAGCGGGCGCTGAGCGAACTGGAAAATGACGGATTCGTCGTAACGAACAGAACGGCAGGGAGAACGGTTACAACAGATGAAGGGTTGGTGACGAGGATGAAGGAAAGCATAGCTAAGCAGAGTATAGAAAAATTCATAAAAGAGATGGCGGCTATCGGCTATAACGCTGAAGATGTTGTTAAGATGATAGAGGAAAGAGAGGGAGAAGAGAAATGAAGACGGGAGCATTGGCAGAATTCAGAGATGTCAGCAAGGCTTTCGGGGGAAAGCTGGCGCTTGATCGCGTGAGCCTCAATATGGGGAGAGGCAAAGTGATAGGTCTTTTGGGTCCCAACGGGAGCGGAAAGACAACCATGATAAAATTGATGAACGGTCTAATAAGACCGACAAAAGGGGATATTTATATAGATGGCGAAAAGCCGGGAGTTTATACGAAATCTGTCGTAAGCTATCTTCCGGACAGACCGTATTTTGACGACTGGATGAATGTAAAAGATGTATTTGGGCTCTTTGATGAGTTCTATAATGATTTTGACAGAGAAAAGGCGGAAACTATGTGCTCGGCATTGAACATAGACGAAGGAGACAGGATAAAGACCATGTCAAAGGGCACGAGAGAAAAAGTACAGCTCATACTGGTGATGAGCAGAAAAGCTCAGCTTTATCTTCTCGACGAGCCGATTGCAGGGGTGGATTCGGCAGCCAGAGATTATATTCTTACTACTATTATAAACAACTACAACGAAGAAGGCACGGTAGTAATTTCCACACACCTCATATCCGATATAGAGAGAATACTCGATGAAGTGATATTTTTGAAAAACGGCAAGATAGTGAGACATGAAACGGTCGACGAGATAAAAGAAAAGGAAGGCAAATCCATAGACGATGTGTTCAAGGACACCTTTAGAATGGTGCCGTTCAATATGAGGGGGTAGAGAAGAATGACAGGTAAACTGATAAAGTATGAAATAAGATCGAGCATAAAGATGATGGCGGTCATATGGGCTGCGTTGATAGCTGTAAGTGTGCTTTTCAGCCTCAGTATAAATTTTCTGAGTGATCTTGTAATAGACAGCGGCAATGCTATAAATACGATAGTGGGCATAATAGAGATAATCACGGGCATAATGTATTTTGCCGTATTCGTAGCTCTTTTTGTAGTGACTATTGTCATGATAATTTTAAGATTCTACAAGGGTCTGCTTGGAGATGGAGGCTATCTGATGCACACGCTCCCTGTAAAGGCGTGGCAGCTTATAATTTCAAAAGGTATAGTTGCAGCGATAGTCGTGATAGGAGGTATGATAATAGCGTTTTTATCAATCATGATACTCGCTGGGATAAACAGCATAGAAATGCTTCCGGAAATGTTCGGAGCGATAAGAAGAGCTTGGGAAGAGGACCACGGATATATCCTGCTTACAGTGGAAGTCATAATTCTTCTGATACTATCGCTTTTAAAGAGCATATATCAGGTATATGCGGCGCTGTCCATAGGACAGCTTGTCGGAAAACACAGGATACTTCTTTCCCTCGGCGCTTATATAGGTCTGAGCATAGTCGTCACTACACTGCTTGTAATAACAGCTGTCATTGCAGACCAGTTCGGACTGGGCGCGTGGTTCTCCATAGTGAGCACGACCGATCTTGTCGGAGCAGGGCAGGCTGTAGTGGTATCCATGCTCATATGGACGGCGGTACAGCTTGTGGGCTTCCATGTAATAACGGAAAGAATATTATCCCTTAAGCTTAATTTACAGTGAGAACGGGAAAGCGCTTTATGCGCTTTCTCTTGCTTTATCCTAAAGAATTCGGCTTGTAATTGAGCCGGAGAAGGTGTAAAATATTTAAAACAGATACAAATTGCATATTGACGGGAGCTTGCCGCGCAGGCTGAGAGGAAGGATGAGCCTTCGACCGGAGACCTGATTTGGATAATGCCAACGAAGGGACAGACTGAATCAAAGCTTTGTGCAAGCGTATTTCAACGAGAAGTTATCAGGTCGGTAGTTTCTCGTTTTATATTATGCGGAAAACTTTCCCTATAATATGAGCTTACAGAAGACATACATTACCTTTACAAGGAGTGCAATATGGTTAAAGTCAACGGTAACAATGTAGATATTGCCGGAATGAGCGTAGAAGATTATCTTGTTTCGGAAGGATATGACGTCAAGAGAGTCGCTGTTGAGCGCAACGGGGACATCGTGCCGAAAGCACGTTATGCATCTGAGATTTTAGAGGACGGTGACAATGTGGAGGTTGTCAGCTTTGTGGGAGGTGGCTGAATGAACGGCATAGTTCCTTCAGAAAATGATATGAGAAAAGCACTCGGCGGACGGATAGGCGACGCGCTGTGCAGCAGACTGTCAAAGGCTGCGGTAGCGGTGTGCGGACTTGGAGGTCTCGGCTCTAACATAGCGGTATCCCTTGCCAGAGCGGGAATCGGTAAACTGATCCTTATAGATTTTGATATTGTGGATATTTCCAACTTGAACCGCCAGCAGTACAAAGCATGTCAGGTCGGGAGAGAAAAAACCGATGCACTTGAAGAAAATCTGAAAGAAATATCGCCGTATATCGATACGGTGACTTATAATACACGTGTTACGAGAAGCAATGCGCGGGAGCTGCTGAGCGAGGCGGAGATAATATGCGAGGCATTCGACAGAGCGGAAGAAAAGGCGATGCTTGCCGATACCGTGCTTGAGGACATGAAGGATAAGACCCTGATAGCAGCTTCGGGTATGGCAGGGCTGGCGAGCGCCAACGATATACGGACCCGTAAGATAACAGAGCGCTTTTATATCTGCGGCGACGGTGTGAGAGACAGTGAAGCGGAGAAGGAAGGCTTGCTGTCTTCAAGAGTCATGGTATGCGCAGCCCACCAGGCGCATATGGTGCTGAGGGTGCTTGCAGGCAAGACGGAGCCGTAAGACAGGAGGAATGCAGCCTGTGAGATAAAAAAATGAGAAAATGAAACTGGTGAAAATTGATAAGAGAGGTACAAAATGGGCAACGATAAACTGATAATAGGCGGACATGAATTTGATTCAAGATTTATTCTCGGCTCGGGTAAATATTCACTTAAGCTTATAGAGGCGGCGGTGAAAGACGCAGGTGCGGAGATAATAACGCTTGCGGTGAGACGTGCCAATACGGCGGAGCGGGAAAACATCCTCGATTACATTCCTGAAGGAGTAACGCTTCTTCCGAACACCAGCGGAGCCAGGAATGCGGAAGAAGCTGTCCGCATAGCGAGACTTGCCAGAGAACTCGGATGCGGAGATTTCGTAAAGGTAGAGATAATGCGCGACAGCAAGTATCTGCTCCCTGATAACCAGGAGACTGTAAAAGCTACAGAAATCCTCGCCGAGGAGGGCTTTATAGTAATGCCTTATATGTATCCGGATCTCAATACGGCAAGGGATCTGGCGGAAGCCGGAGCGGCGGCAGTAATGCCCCTTGCGGCGCCTATAGGGTCAAACAGAGGACTGGCAACCAGGGATTTCATAAAGATACTGATAGACGAGATAGAGCTTCCGATAATAGTGGACGCAGGTATAGGAAAGCCTTCACAGGCATGTGAAGCGATGGAAATGGGAGCGGCGGCCATCATGGCGAATACGGCTCTTGCTACAGCAGGGAATCTGCCTCTCATGGCATCCGCATTCCGTCAGGCGATAGAAGCGGGAAGAAAAGCATACATCTCAGGTCTCGGAAGGGTACTGAGCCGCGGAGCGGCGGCTTCAGACCCGCTTACAGGCTTTCTGCGTGACTGATTGCAGCAGTGAAAGGAGATCAACCAATGGAAAATCAGTTTTTTATAGATTCCGAATATCTTTCTCCCGAAGCTCTCGAAAAAAAGCACAGGCTTGAAAACGAGCCCTCTTTCAGAAAAGATTATATGGAATATATGCCGGGAATGGAAGTGATAGAGTCGGATATACGGGAGAAAGTAGTGACTCAGATGAAGGGATACGATTATTCGATATATACAGCGAAAGATGTGGAAAGAGCTCTCGAACACGATGTCTGTACTGTAGAAGATTTCAAAGTTCTGCTGTCTCCTGCCGCGGAGCCGTTCCTTGAAAGAATGGCGGAGAGAGCAAAACGTGAAACCGGCAGGCATTTCGGCAACACGGTATATCTGTTCACGCCGCTTTACATTGCGAATTACTGTGAAAACTACTGCGTTTACTGCGGATTCAACTGCTACAACCACATAGAGCGTATGAAACTCGATATGGAGCAGATAGAGCATGAGATGAAAGTCATCGCAGACAGCGGGATGGAGGAGATACTCATACTTACGGGAGAGAGCAGAAGCAAGAGTGATGTGAAGTATATAGGAGAAGCGTGTAAGCTTGCACGTAAGTATTTTCGCATGACAGGACTTGAAATATATCCTGTAAATACAGATGAATACAGATATCTCCATAAGTGTGGGGCGGACTACGTTACTGTATTCCAGGAAACCTACGACCCCGACAGATACGAACAGCTACATCTTTTCGGTCACAAGAGGGTATGGCCGTACAGATTTGATGCTCAGGAGAGAGCTCTCAGGGGCGGTATGAGAGGGGTGGCGTTTTCGGCGCTTCTCGGACTTTCGGATTTCAGAAAAGACGCCCTGGCGACCGCGCTGCATGTATATTATCTGCAGAGAAAGTATCCTCAGGCAGAGATGTCGCTTTCGTGTCCGAGACTCCGCCCGATAATAAACAACGATAAAATCAATCCTCTAGATGTCCATGAGACGCAGCTTTGCCAGGTTCTGTGCGCATACAGAATCTTTCTTCCTTTCGCAGGGATAACCGTATCCTCCAGGGAAAGCGCCAGATTCAGGAACGGTATAGTCAAGATAGCGGCAACTAAAGTGTCCGCGGGGGTATCCACAGGGATAGGAGATCATGAAAGCAAATACAGCGGAAAGGAGACCGGCGGCAGGCAGGGAGATGAGCAGTTCGAGATAGATGATGACAGAAGTATCGGCAGGATGTATGAGGACATGACGGACGAAGGGCTTCAGCCTGTGCTGAATGATTACCTGTATGTCTGATATTATTTGCGTGACGAACAGAAAACTCTGCGTCGGGGATTTTACCGGAAGGATAAAGTCCATTGCAGCATGTCATCCCGGAGCAGTTATCCTCCGTGAAAAGGATATGGATGAGACGGATTATGAGAAGCTGGCGGCAGAAATCATGAAAATATGCGAGGCAGAAAAAACGCTGTGCATACTTCACAATTTCCCTGAGACTGCGGAAAAGCTCGGATGCAGAGCGCTACATATGCCTCTAGCGGCTCTTCGCGAAATGCCTTCAAGCCGCAGGCGGAAATTTGATGTCCTCGGAGCTTCATGTCATTCATGCGAGGAAGCTAGAGAAGCTGAACGTCTTGGATGTACCTATATAACGGCAGGACATGTCTTTGATACCGACTGTAAGAAGGGGATCGCAGGCAGAGGAACGGAATTTTTGAAAAATATATGTGAAAGTGTTGCTGTACCGGTGTATGCTATAGGAGGAATAGACGCTAAAAACATCGGCAAAGTGAGAAAATCAGGAGCTACAGGAGCATGCGTGATGAGCGGAGCCATGACGTGTGAAGATATTTCAGCTTATTTCTCATCGTTTGAAAAATAATATGATCGTAAAAGGAGTGATTTCATGAAACAGTGCATGGATTTGGACAATCTGCATAGAAGACTCAGTAAGATAATAGGACAGGTGCAGGCAATAGACAGGATGATAGATGAAGATGTACCTTGTGAAGATGTTCTTTCCCAGATAAATGCTGCGAAATCCGCCCTGCATAAATGCGGGCAGGTCGTGCTTGAGGGACATATAAATCACTGCGTAAGGGATGGTCTTGAGCATGGCGACGCCGAAAAGACGATAAAGCAGTTCACAAAAGCAGTGGAAAGATTTTCGAATATGGGATAATGAAGGAATTATATTGACACAGGGAAAGGAAAACATTATAATATAGGTATACCCCTATAGGTATAGTAGGCGTAAATCGAAATATTCGTAGGAGGCAATGTACTGATATGATAGATAAACTGGAGCATTTCATGGAACTCGGAGGTGTAAAGAAAGATGTGGCTTTTCTAGTTATATCAGGAGCCGCGCTTCTCGTGAGTCTGTTCGACCTGATCGATATGCCGTTTGACGCGGCATGGATAGCCATAGTGCTCTGCGGAGCTCCGATCGTGCTTGAAGCTCTGATAGGTCTGATCACTGCTTTTGATATAAAAGCCGATGTTCTCGTGTCGATGGCGCTTGTAGCGTCGATACTGATAGGCGAAGATTTTGCGGCAGGCGAAGTTGCATTTATAATGCAGATAGGCGCACTTCTTGAAGATCTGACCGTATCGAGAGCAAAAGCAGGTATAGAGAGGCTTGTAAACCTTACTCCGCGTACAGCACGAATCGTGGAAAACGGCAGGGAGCGCATAGTCAATGCCGAGAATGTAAAGGTAGGAGATATAATCAGAGTTCTGCCAGGAGAAAGCGTGCCTGTAGACGGAGTCATAACTTCAGGGCAGACCTCGATAAATCAGGCGGTGATGACCGGAGAATCAATGCCGGTGGATAAGACGGCAGGAGATGAAGTATCGAGCGGCACGGTCAATCAGTTCGGAGCTTTTGAGATGAAGGCGGTCAAGGTCGGTGAGGACAGCTCTATACAGAGAATGATACAGCTTGTACAGTCGGCAGATGCAGGCAAAGCCAAGATCGTCAGGCTGACAGACAGATGGGCTACATGGATAGTAGTCATCGCGTTGACTGTGGCGGCTCTCACATGGTTTTTCTCCGGAGAAATAATCAGAGCGGTCACTATACTCGTAGTTTTCTGTCCTTGCGCGCTTGTACTGGCGACACCGACAGCTATAATGGCAGCCATAGGGAATGCGACAAAGCATGGATTCCTTGTGCGTGAAGGGGATGCTCTCGAGAGGATTGCATCTGTGACTAAAATAACATTTGACAAGACAGGAACTCTTACATACGGAACACCTTCGGTGACGGCGGTTGTAAGCGTGAACGAAAATTACCGATGGGAGCAGATATATAATATGACTGCCGCGGTAGAACGGCTTTCAGAGCATCCTCTCGGAAAAGCGATATACGACTGCTGCAGAAATGAAATGGCGGACTATGGAAGGGGAAAGTATACTGCGGCCGATGAGTTTGATGTTTCGGATTTCAGAATGATACCAGGAAGAGGTGTTCGCGCCGTGGCAGACGGCAGAAGCATCTGTGCCGGCAATATAAAAATGATGAACGATATGGGAATAGATATTTTAAGATCTTCTGATATCGAAAGATACATCGATAGGGGCGGAAGCGTGGTATATGTGTCCATTGAAGGAGACATGGCGGGATACATAGTACTGTCGGATACAATAAGAGGCGACAGCGCTTCAATGATAAGAGCCCTGAAAAATACAGGCATACAGCCTGTATTGCTTACCGGAGACGGTGAAAAAGCGGCAGATAGCATAGCGGGAAAAACTGATATAGATGAAGTACATTGGGAATGTCTGCCTGAAGATAAGCTCGCGACAATAGATGAATATCAGCAGAATGGTGAGAAAGTCTGTATGATAGGAGACGGTATCAATGATGCGCCGGCTTTAAAAAAAGCTTTCGTAGGAGTGGCAATGGGCGGCGTGGGCAGTGATATCGCGGTGGATGCGGCGGATATAGTTCTGATAGATGACGAAATAAAAGAACTGCCCCATCTTGTATCGCTTGCGAAGAGAATGATGTTGACCATAAAACTCAATCTAAGCTTTTCGATGGGGCTCAATTTTGCAGCTATAATATTGGCGATAACAGGTATTTTGAATCCGGTCGTCGGTGCTCTCGTACACAACGCAGGCTCCGTAATTGTGATAATCAACTCATCGCTGCTGCTGAAGTGGAGGAAAAAGCACGGCTGACATCATGGTGCGTATCGCCTGACTGTCAGTCCTAATTCCATGATTCGAAGGACCAGTCTATTTCATCGCCGTCACTGACTATGGACTGGTCAGCGGCTTCCATTACCATTTCATCGTTAAGTTCGTATATCCATCCCGCGGAATCCGTCTCCGATACGCCGTTTATGGATGTGACGTACGGATTTCCGCCGCTGTCATCGGTTACTATTTCAATGTCGTTGGCATCTGCGTACTGGTTTAATATGTCCAGAACGGAGCTGTCGTCTTCAGCTGATACGGTCACGTCTTCTATATCGGTGACACCTGAATCATCAGGAAAATCTATGCTCATTACAACGGATATGCTGTTGTCAGAGGAGCTTCCTGAATTGTCTCCTCCTCCGCATGAGACTGTAAAGAACATCATAGATATAAAAATAAGACCTGTGATAAAAATATTTGTTTTTTTCATTTTGATTTCCTTTCTGTTGACTTAATCAACTCTGTTGAGCATACCTCCCGAAAGCCAGCTTTTGAGATTGTCTGCCAGTATGTCTATGACAGCCTGCCGCATCTCTTTAGGAGACCATGCGATATGCGGGGTTATTATACAGTTTTCCAGTCCGATGAGCGGGCAGTCCAGTTCAGGAGGCTCTTCTGCAAGCACATCGAGAGCAGCTCCGCCGACAAAACCGGCTTTGATGGCGTCGGCGAGAGCCCGTTCGTCAATGAGCTCGCCGCGTGCGGTATTTATTAGAATGGCTCCTGGCTTCATATTCACAAGGAATTCCGTATTCACCATATGTCTGTTATCTTCGGTAAGCGGGCAGTGAAGAGATACGAAATCGGACTTCATGGCTCCCGTAGGGTCCTGACTGAAGATATTTACCTGCATTCCGAGCGCGGAAGCTATTTCGGCAACTCTTTTGCCTATGGCGCCGTATCCTATTATACCGATGGATTTGCCGGCAAGAAGAGTTACGGGCTTTTTCCAGTAGCAGAAGTATTTGCTAAAAGACCACTGTCCCTGCTGTACCGACTCGTTGTGAAGCCCCACGTTATTGGATATTTCCAGCATCAGCGCTATAGTATGCTGGGCGACGGCATCTGTCGAGTAGGAAGGAATGTTGGTGACCGCTATGCCCAGGTCAGCCGCGGCTTTTACATCAATATTGTTGTATCCGGTTGCTGTGCAGCCTATATACTTAAGATTTGAACACTTTTCCATAAGCTCTCTCGTTATGCGGCATTTGCTCGTCATGAGAACTTCACTGTTTCCGAGCCTCAGAAGAGCCTTGTCCTCCGGAGTAGCATCGAAGACAGTAAGCCGGTCGCACAGATCGTCTATCTTTTTCCAGCTCAAATCCCCCGGATTTATCGTATATCCGTCAAATATAACTACATTCATCCTTATCCCTCCAAGTTTAACTACTATGAAAATCATTTTACACCATTAGACGTGGAAAGTCCAGTCAAGCTATGGTATAATGAGTGTTACTGATACGTTAAAAACTGTGATGAGGAAGGTTTTTTTAATGAGCTTTTTTGATGTGCTTTTAATAGGCATAGGGCTGGCCATGGATGCGGCGGCGGTATCCATGACCAACGGAATGGTTTACAGAAATCTGAAAAAAAGCACATACATAGCAATGCCTGTGTTTTTCGGAGCATTTCAGACTCTGATGCCCATTGCGGGATATTATACCGGTGGTCTGTTTGCAGATATAATAGTAAAATATTCGGGGATAGTCATATTCATCATACTTGGAATTATAGGGGCGAATATGATAAAAGAGGGGATCTCCGATATGAGGAACAAAGAAGAAACGTGTGAATATAAAGCAATGTCCTTAAAAGTGCTTCTCTTTCAGTCGATAGCGACCAGTATAGATGCTTTTGCCGTGGGAATAGGCTTCAGCGTTACAGAAGACGGAATATGGACACCGGCGGCTCTTATAGGGATAGTAACCGCTGCGATAGTATGCGCGGCTATACTGATAGGAAGAAAATTCGGAGATCTTCTGGGATGCCGTGCTGAGATACTTGGAGGTATGATACTTGTATTCATAGGTGTTAAGGCATTGTTTTAAACGGTTGGAAAGCAAGCTTAAGAAGGAAGTTTAAGATGAAAAAAATAATAGTTGCGGCGACGCAAAACAGACATAAGATAAGGGAGATAGAAGCCATAACGAAAGAATTCGGCATGAAGATAATATCGAGAGACGAAGCGGGAGTACCTCCTGTGGATATTGAAGAGGACGGCACGACATTCGAGGAAAATTCAGCTAAAAAGGCAAAAGAGATAATGAAACTGTGCGGAAAGGTTACGATAGCCGATGATTCGGGACTTGAAGTGGACTGTCTTGACGGCGCTCCGGGAGTTTATTCCGCGAGGTTTGCGGGAGAAGACAGCAGCGACGAAGCAAACAATGAGAAGCTGAAAAGTCTAATCAAAGATGTGCCCTATGAAAAAAGAACGGGCAGATTCGTATCTGTCATAACCATGGCATTTCCAAACGGCGACATGATAGTGGCAAGAGGCGAGGTCGAAGGGCATATACTCACAGAGGAGAGAGGAAGCAACGGATTCGGATACGATCCTCTTTTCATTCCCGAAGGATATGATCTTTCTTTCGGAGAAATAGATGCGGGAATAAAGAACAAAATAAGTCACAGAGCCGCGGCTCTGGCAGAATTGAGAAAAAAGCTGCTTGAAAGAGAGAAGGAAATTTAATTGTTAAAGATAAGATCCCGTTTTTTCAAAATGATAATATTGGGAATTAAACAGCTTCAGGATCCGTACTATCAGGGATTCGCAGCACAGATAGCCTTTTATCTGCTGCTGTCGATGGTACCGATAGTGCTGATCATAACCCAGATACTAGGCATTTTTGATATATCTGTGAGCTCGGCGCTCGAACTCGTTGAACAGTATACGGGCAAACAGATATCTTCAATAATAGAAAGTATGTTTGCTTTTTCGTCAGTGGGATATGTGAATATAGTATTCATAGTCATAGCGCTGTGGGCAGGCTCGAGGGCGTCTTTCGCCATAATGAGGATAACGAACTACACTATGACTGACGGTCAGAGCACCGGCAGGAATTACTTCATTGAACGAATACGCGCAATCAAGACCATGTTCATAACAGTGATGACCATAGTTTTTTCGGTAGTCATACTGGTATACGGAGAGCTGATTTTGCAGACCGTGTTTGATATGCTGGGAATTGAAGGCGAAAAGTATATAAACAATATATGGATGTGGCTGAGGTGGCTCATAGGATTTGCGCTGTATTTCCTGATGATAAGCTGCAATTACTATATTCTTCCTTCGGAAAAAGTTAAATTCCGAAGCGTCATACCCGGCAGTGTATTCGCATCGGTGGGACTTTTGATAGTGACGCTCTTGTATTCCAAATATGCCAGCTCCCTTGCTGATTACGACCTTCTGTACGGCACACTGTCATCGGTAGTGGCGATAATGATATGGTTTTATTTCCTCGCATGGGTACTGTGCCTGGGCGTAATGTGCAATAAGGTTTGGGATGATACGAGTACCGTAAACTATGCGGAATATATAAAACGAGGCAGAATGAGGTGATATATATTTTATGGACAGCGATGATACTGCAATAAAAAACTTTCAGAAGCATATTTCCGCGCCTCTGAAAGTTTTTGTATTTTTCATGCGTTTTTATTTGAGGATCCGTACTTTTATAATGCCGTCGCCTTCTATAGCTGACGCGTCCACATCCCCTGAAGCTTCTGCCAGAGTGTAGGCGTAGTCTCCTCTTGTTTTGTTTATCACATCTCCGTCAGCGACAGCTGCAACCTTTTCAAGAGCTCCTGCGTCGGCCTTGGAAATTACCGATATTCTCGTAGCTTTCTTAGGTCCCAGCGTGCATGCCGGCATGTTTACGGAGTTTGTTATATTGCCGTTTTCTATGTAGTCCATTATTTCATTTGCCGCCATCACCGCGCAGTTGTCCTCTGCTTCAGCCGAGGATGCGCCAAGATGAGGTATAGCTATTACGCCGTCTTTTCCGATAACGGTATCGTTAGGGAAATCTGTAACGTATTTTCTGAGCTTTCCGCTATCTAAAGCCGCAAGCATATCCATATCGTTTACCAGCTTGTCTCTCGCAAAATTGAGGAATACGACTCCGTCCTTCATCTGGGCGAAAGCTTCGGCGTTTATCATTCCGGCAGTTTCATCCGTGGCAGGAACGTGTATCGTTATGTAATCGCACACAGGATACATATCTTTCAGCGAATCTGCAATGGTTATGGTACTAGAGAGCGAATGCGCGGCTTTTACGGAAAGGAACGGATCGTAGCCTATTACATCCATGCCGAGATTTTCGGCCGCGTTTGCGATGAGGACGCCTATAGCTCCAAGTCCTATGACGCCGAGAGTTTTTCCTTTTATTTCCGTACCCGCAAACTGCCCCTTGCCTTTTTCAACAGCTTTCCCGACGCCTTCGGTGCCTGCAAGGGTGGATCCCCATTCAAGACCTGCAGGGATGTTTCTTGCCGCCAGCAGCATACCTGCGAGGCAGAGCTCTTTTACCGCGTTTGCATTTGCTCCGGGAGCGTTGAAAACAACTATGCCCTGCTCAGCGCATTTATCGAGGGGAATGTTGTTCACTCCCGCGCCGGCTCTTCCTATGGCGAGAAGGTTTTCAGAAAAATCCATCTCGTGCATGTTGTAGCTTCTCAAGATGATTCCGTTAGCTTCATCGATATTCTCTGTAACGGTATAGTCATCGGTGAGACGTGCAAGACCTATCGGTGAAATTTTGTTCAAAGTTCCTATTTTATACATCTTTTTTCCTCTCTCTTTAATGTTTAAAATTTTTAATTTATCGAATATTATATCACTTTACCTCAGTATCGTAAAGTGGTATAATTGAATGCAAATTGGAGGTGATATAATTGAGTAATAAAAGAGCTTATAATTTTTCGGCAGGTCCATCGATGCTGCCTCTTAAAGTCATAGAGGACGCGGCGGCAAATCTTGCCAACTACAAAGGCTGCGGCGAATCGGTGATGGAGATGAGCCACAGATCGGCGGAATTCAAAGCCATACTTGAAGACGCGGAGAAGAACCTCAAAGACATACTGAACATTCCGGACAACTATAAGGTAATGTTCATACAGGGCGGAGGCACGCTCCAGTTTGCCATGGTGCCCCTCAATCTTCTCAGAAAATCAGGCAAAGCTGACTACATAGTATCAGGAACATGGGCAAAAAAAGCAACAAAGGAAGCTGAGAAATTCGGTGATATAAAAATCGTTGCTTCATCGGAGGATTCCACTTTCTCATACATACCTAAGGTAAAGAGAGAAGATTTCAGACCTGACGCGGATTACGTGCATATAACTTTCAACAATACCATATACGGGACTCACTATCCGTACATACCGGATACGGGAAATATTCCTCTCGTTGCGGATATGTCCTCATGCATACTGTCAGAGGAGATAGACGTGAGCAAATTCGGACTCATATATGCGGGAGTTCAGAAGAACATAGCTCCTGCCGGCATAGCTATAGCGATAATGAGAGAGGATCTCATAGGATATGCGAAGAGCGATGTTCCGACATATCTCGATTATAAAGTGCATGCCGACAACGGCTCCACATACAACACGCCTAACTGCTTCTCGATATATATAGCAGGCGAAGTGTTCAAGTACATAAAAGAAATGGGTGGAGTGGCTGAAATGCATAGAAGAGACGTGGAGAAAGCAAACAAGCTTTACGATTTCATCGATAACAGCACTCTCTATAACTGCCCTGTCGAAAAAGAAGACAGATCGCTCATGAACGTTGTGTTCGTTACAGGAGACGCTGACCTCGATAAAAAATTCGTTGCCGAAGCAAAGGAAAGAGGTCTGCACAATCTTAACGGACACAGGTCGATAGGCGGAATGCGTGCAAGCATCTACAATGCGATGCCTATGGAGGGCGTGGACGCTCTGATAGGATTCATGAAGGAGTTCCAGGAGGAAAACAAATAATGAAGTATCTGATACTCGTTCCCGACGGAGCAGGAGATGAAAGCATAGCAGAACTCGGAGGGAAAACACCTCTTGAAGCGGCAGATCTGAGGAATACAGATGAACTTGCCCACAGAGGAAAAGTGGGAATGGTAAAGACCATACCGCCCGGAGTGGCGCCAGGAAGCGACGCAGCAAATCTTTCAGTCATGGGATATGATCCGTCTGTATATCTCACGGGCAGATCCCCTCTTGAAGCTGCGAGTATCGGAATAGATATGTCCGACACCGACGTGGCGTTCAGGACAAACCTTATCACGCTGACGGGAGACGGTGATTACGAGGATCTGATAATAACGGATCACAGCTCGGGAGATATAACGACGGAGGAAGCCGATGAGCTCATCAAAGCGATCAACGAAGCTTTTGAAGACGAGAATATAAAGTTTTATACGGGAGTGAGCTACAGACACTGCATGATAGTTCACAACGGCTCCACGGATTATGAGCTGACACCTCCTCACGACGTACTGACTCAGCGAGTGGGAGATAATCTTCCGAAGGGAGAAGGTTTGGAGTTCATAACCGATATGATGAAGAAAAGCTACGATATACTGAAAGATCATCCGCTGAATAAAGCACGAATGGAGAAAGGTTTAAATCCTGCCAATACCATATGGATATGGGGGCAGGGAAAAAAACCGAAGCTGTCATCCTTTTACGACAAGTACGGTATAAAGGGGACCGCGATTTCCGCGGTGGATCTCATAAAGGGCATCGCGATATGCGCGGGGCTTAATTCTGTGGATGTTGAGGGAGCAACGGGAACGCTGCATACCAATTTCGACGGAAAAGCCCGCGCTGCAATAAGAGAGTATGAAAACGGGATGGATTTTGTTTACATGCATCTTGAGGGTCCTGATGAGTGTTCTCACCAGGGAGATCGTGAGGGCAAGATACAGTGTCTTGAAAGCATAGATGAGAAAGTCCTTAAACCGATAGTCGATTATCTGAGAACGACGGGAGAAGATTTTAAAGCTCTGGTCGTTCCTGACCACAGGACCCCTCTCGCTATAAGAACACATTCGTCTACGCCTGTGCCGTTTGTCATATATGACAGTGCAAATGAAGAGCCTTACGATGAGGAAAAATGTTTCTGTGAGAAATCAGGAGAAAAAGGAATGTGCTTTGACAGCGGATTTGAGCTTGCGGATTTTTTCTTCGGGAAATAAAAAGTACGGCAGGATATAAAATATGACTTACAGAATCGAGAAAATAACAAAAATAGTTATACTTTTAATAATGACTGCGGCACTGAGCCTTACGGGCACAGTGCCGTCTTTTGCGGCTGGTAGCAATGATGCCGAAAGCAGGGATACAGTACCTTCAGCGGAAATAGACTGGGATGACGCGCCCGATGTAGAGGGCACTTCCGTCATAATGATAGACGGAGGCAGCGGCGAAATACTGTATGAAAAGAATTCAGAGGAAAGACGTGACCCCGCCAGCATAACGAAAATACTCACATGCCTGGTGGTTCTTGAGAATATGGAGCTGGACGATGAAATAACCGTAGCGGAAGATTACGACGGCTCGGGAGAGAATATAGCGGTAAAGGCGGGTGAAAGATTCACTGTGGAACAGCTGCTGTACGCCATGATGCTCGGCTCCGCCAACGATGCGGCGGAAGTTCTGGCTCTGGCTGCCGGCGGAGATATGGAAAGCTTCTGTGATATGATGAACGAAAGAGCGAAGGAGTGCGGAGCGGAAAATACGAATTTCACCAATCCGAACGGAATGAATTACGCCGGAGAAGAAAATCACAGGACAACAGCCTACGACATAGCCATGATTGCACGCGAAGCGATGAAGAACGATACCTTCAGAAAAATAGTATCGACCGCTGAATACAGGATACCGACAACCAATAAATCCGATGCCAGAACCATTGAATCCACGAATCCGTGTCTGGGACTTTACGAAGGAACTACCGGAATAAAAACAGGGACCACCAGTGTGGCGGGCTACTGCTTCTGCGGCTCGGCAAAAAAAGATGATACGGAGCTTATAGTGGTAAATCTCAATTCGGGAAAAGAACAGAGATTTTCCGAAACGATAAAACTGTGGGATTACGGATTTTCGAAATACTACACCTATAAAGCGGCGGAAGCCGGAAAGACCATAGCGGAAGAACGCGTTATGAGAGGAGATAAGAGGTCCGTGGAGATAGGTGTCAGTGAAGACTTTGACATTACGCTGAACGAGGGATATGACAGCAGCAATATCTCTCTTGAAATGGATATCGATGAAGATTTGAAAGCTCCTATCAGAAAAGGCAGTGAAGTGGGGACTGTCACCGCAGTAAACGAAGAGGGAGAAGCGGTGGCTGTGTCATCGCTGGTAGCTCTTGAGAATGTAGATGAGGGAGGGATCCTCTCATACATAGGAATAGCCGATGAAGACAGGCTGTTTTTCTTTGCAGGTCTTGCGGTAGCTGTCATTCTCCTCATGACAATAGTCAGGATCATAAAGAGAATGAACTACAGGAAAAATAAAAGGAGACGCGCTAAACGGCAGAGGAGCATAAGACGGCGCGAATGGGAGAAGGAAAAAAATCCTTTTGACAGAAATGTTTGATATAAAAGAAAATCTCAAAAATCTTCCGGATCGTCCGGGAGTATATATGCATAAAGACAAGCTGGGGAATATAATTTACGTCGGCAAGGCTGTGTCACTGAGAAATCGAGTAAGACAGTACTTTCAGCCTGGCAGGAACATGGCGCCTAAAGTGCGGAGCATGGTTAGTCAGATAGCTGAATTTGAATATATAACTGCCGGAAGCGAAATGGAAGCTCTCATACTGGAATGCAACCTGATAAAAAAGTACAGACCGAAGTATAATATTCTCCTCAGAGACGATAAGACATATCCTTATATAAAGATAACCAATGAAGAATTTCCTCGTGTGATAAAGACGCGGAGAATAAAAAAGGACGGAGGGAAATATTACGGACCGTACAGCGATGTAGGGGCGGTGAATATGATAGTGGACCTTCTCAATGACAGCTTTTCACTGAAAAGATGTTCGGCGCAGTCTTTTCCCGAAGGGTTCAGACCGTGTCTGAATTACCATATAAATCAGTGCCGCGGAATATGCAGCGGCGCTGTTGACAGAAAAGAATACGCGGAAAGCGTGCAGGGAGCAAGAGAGTTTCTGGCAGGAAAGAACGGAAAAATACTTGCGGAGCTGAAAAGAAAAATGACTGAGGCGTCCGGAGAATTAAAATTTGAAGAAGCCGCACGTTACAGAGATTACATAGAAGCGGCGAAATCTCTGTCCGCCACGCAGCGAGTGGTGATGCATCAGGATACGGATATAGATATAGTTATGCCGGCAAAGGGCTCGGAGGAAGTCCATATGGTTGTCTTTTTCGTACGGGAAGGAAAGCTTGTCGGAAGGGAGACGTATGAGATGGAGACAAATCTGGGAGAAGGGGAAAAAGAGCTCGTATCCGCTTTCATAAATCAGCACTACACTCAGATGACCGGTTTCCCGAAAGAAATACTGCTTACTCACCTGCCGGAGGACAGGGAAGTGCTGGAAAAGTACCTTTCAGGAATCGCGGGACATCATGTGAGAATCTGGAAGCCTCAGAAGGGAGAAAAGAAAGCGCTCGTAGATATGGCAGCGAAGGATGTAATTGAGATGGTAAAGACCATAGATGAGAGAGCGGAAACCGCAAAAGAAAGGAAGCTTTCACTGGGCAGAGAGATATTTGATATCTTAAGTAAAATGGGATATGAAAAGGGAGAATACGACGGCAGAGAATACAGAGCTGAAGCGTACGATGTATCCAATACTAACGGAGTGGACACCGTGGGAGCTATGGTGGTGTTCGACGGACTCAGAGCCGATAAAAAGGGATACAGGAAGTTCAGGATAAGGACGGTGGAAGGACAGGATGACTACGCCTCCATGAAAGAAATGCTTACCAGACGGTTTACCCGTGTGTTCAGAGGAGATGAAGCCTTTGAGGTGCTGCCTGATATAATATTTATGGACGGAGGCAGAGGACATGTTTCCGCGGCCCTTGAGGTTATGGAAGCTTCCGGGTTTGATATACCGGTAGTGGGAATGGTGAAGGATGACAAGCACCGTACAAAAGGACTTATATTCAGAACAGGCGATTCAAAAGACGGAGGATTTTGCGAAATCTCTCTTGAGGGAAAAGCTCTGCTGCTTAGATATACCGGCAGGCTTCAGGAGGAAGTGCATCGCTTTGCAATAGAATATCACCGCAGTGTCAGAGACAGAAATGTCTCAGGCTCGGTGCTCGATGAAATAAAAGGAATAGGTCCGGTGAGGAGAAACAATCTTCTGGAATACTTTAAAAGCGTAGAGTCAATAAAATCGGCGTCGAAAGAGCAGCTCAAGAAGGCGCCCGGCATGAATTCAAAAGCAGCCGACAGTGTCTGGAAGTATTTCCATGAAACAGGCATGCAGCAGATGAAAGAGTAGCCGTCATATCCCCTATTTTGTAATGTGATATAACATATGTCTTGACAATTAAAAGCCTGTAGACTGCCCGCAGGCTTTTTTATATCAATAACTTTTGAAAATGTCACTTTTTTTATAAGGAACTTTGTCAATAATTTAGACAGTTTTTATAGAGGGTATCAGTTATTTTTAATATA
>CAYYMY010000026.1:0-19148 GCA_964473095.1 uncultured Oscillospiraceae bacterium
GTGCACGCATTCATAATCATCCTTGAGACATTCCGTCACTATGAATGTATTTTCAAATGCACTTATAACATCGTATAAAGTGAGTCTTCCGCAGTCTTCCCTAAGCGAATATCCGCCTTTCGGACCTCTCCTTATCCTGAGAATCCCTTTAGACTCAAGCTTCTTCAGCACTCTGTATATAAAAGGTGACGGTATGTTTTTTCTTTCGGAAAGCTCTGCTGCAGATAAAGGACTTTCTTTATACAACTCATCGATAACCTTAATGGCATACTCCACTTCCTTTATTATTAAAATACTACTCACCTCTTTCCAACCGGCGCTGTGCGCGCATCACAACAAACCGCACATATACAATTTTAATATAACATACTGTACTTATTGCGTCAAGTTGGAATTTTTCTTATCTTTGCCGCTATCAGGCTTCCCGCAGCCTCGGTGCCCGAAATTTTTTCGCCCTCCTTTGCGATATCAGGGGTCCTGCATCCTTCGGCAAGGGCTTCCCTGACAGCTCTTTCGACGGCGGCTGCCTCATCTACGAGCCCGAATGTGTATCTGAGCATCATAGCTGACGATAAGATAGTCGCCATAGGATTTGCCATATCCTTTCCGGCTATGTCGGGAGCCGAGCCGTGTACAGGCTCATACATTCCGAAATTGCCCGTCGCCAGGCTTGCCGACGGCAGCATACCTATGGAGCCGGTTATCATGCTCGCCTCATCGGAAAGTATATCGCCGAATATATTGCTCGTCACTATGACGTCAAACTGTTTCGGGTTTCTGACCATCTGCATGGCGGCGTTGTCGATATAGAGATCGTTCAGCTCGACTTCCGGATATTTTTCTCCGACTTCCGCAACAACTCTCCTCCACAGTCTCGAGCTTTCCAGCACGTTCGCCTTATCAACGCTGGTGACCTTTTTATTTCTCTTCATCGCCATATCAAAGGCAACTTCCGCTATTCTCCTGACTTCTCCTTCGGAATACAGCTCTACATCGTAGGCAGCATGCCCCAGCTCCGTCTCCTTGACGCCTTTTTCTCCAAAGTATATCCCGCCGGTCAGCTCTCTGACTACTACGATATCCAGACCGCCTTCCACAATTTCCGGTTTCAGTGGACATGCCTCCGCCAGCTCCTCAAACAGGAGCGCGGGTCTGAGATTGGCAAACAGTCCCAGCTCTTTCCTCAGTCCCAAAAGCGCCGTCTCCGGTCTTTCGTTTCCGGGAAGCGTGTCCCACTTCCATCCTCCTACGGCGCCGAGGAGTATGGCGTCGCTTTTTCTGCATACATCTACAGTCTCCTGCGGAAGGCATCTGCCGACAGCGTCTATGGCGCATCCGCCAGCGAGCACTTCGGTGCAGTCAAAGCTGTGTCCGAATTCTTCTCCTACCTTATCGAGGACTTTTAAAGTCTCTCCCACGACTTCCGGACCTATACCGTCGCCCGGGATGACCGCTATCTTATAATCCATTGTCTCTCTCCTTATTCAGTCTTCAGGCTTTTGAGAAGCCCTCCCTTTGCCATTATATCTTTGATAAATTCCGGGAACGGAACCGCATTGTAAGTCTCGCCCTTCGTTTCGTTGGTTATGACGCCCGTATCAAAATCTACCGACACTTCGTCTCCGTCTTCTATCTTTTCACTTGCCTCGGGACATTCCAGGATAGGAAGTCCTATGTTGATGGAATTTCTGTAAAATATTCTCGCGAAGGTCTTTGCTATCACGCAGTCTATACCGGATGCCTTTATGGCGATGGGGGCATGCTCTCTCGACGAGCCGCATCCGAAATTTTCTCCTCCTACGATTATATCTCCCTTTTTTACCTTACCGACGAAATCCTTATCTATGTCTTCCATGCAGTGAGACGCCAGTTCACTGTGGTCCGCCGTATTCAGATATCTTGCAGGGATTATAACGTCCGTATCCACATTATCTCCGTATTTGTGTACCTTTCCGTGAGCTTTCATATGTGATCCTCCTTTACGCCGGTTAAATTTCATCAAATCCGCATATCCTGCCCGCTACCGCGGAAGCGGCCGCCACCGCCGGACTTGCCAGATAAACTTCTGATTTAACGTGTCCCATTCTTCCTACGAAGTTTCTATTGGTAGTAGCTACGCATCTTTCGCCTTCCGCAAGTATTCCCATATGACCTCCGAGACACGGACCGCATGTCGGCGTCGACACTACGCATCCGGCGTCAATGAATATATCCAGATAGCCTTCTCTTATGCAGTCCTTGTATATCTGCTGTGTCGCCGGGATTATTATTGCCCTTACATCTTCATGCACCTTCCTGCCCTTGAGGATTTCCGCGGCTTCTGCCATGTCCTCAAGTCTTCCGTTGGTGCACGAGCCTATGACCACCTGCTGGATAGGTATATCTCCCACTTCGTCTATCGTCCTGGTGTTTTCAGGAAGGTGAGGGAATGATACCGTCGGTCTGAGGGATGAAAGATCTATATCGTAGACTTCGACATACTTGGCATCCTCATCGGGCGCATATGCCTTCCACTCTCCGGAAACTCTTCCTCTCATATACTCTTCGGTTATTTCATCCACCATGAATATGCCGTTCTTGGCTCCCGCCTCTATTGCCATGTTGGCAATGCAAAGCCTGTCGTCCATGGAAAGGCTCTTAAGTCCTTCTCCCATAAACTCCATGGATTTGTAGAGAGCGCCGTCCACACCTATCATACCTATGATATGAAGTATCACGTCTTTACCGGAAACATGCTTTGACAGCTTTCCCGTCAGATTGAATTTTATCGCTTCCGGCACTTTGAACCATGCCCTTCCCGTTGCCATTCCGGCAGCCATGTCGCTGCTTCCCACTCCCGTGGAAAATGCTCCGAGTGCTCCGTATGTGCAGGTATGGGAATCAGCTCCTATTATGCAGTCTCCCGCTTTGACTATTCCCTGTTCGGGAAGAAGGGCGTGCTCCACACCCATTTTCCCCACATCGAAGAAATTCTTCACGTTGTACTGCTTTGCGAAATTCCTGCACTGCATACACTGCTGTGCCGCTTTTATATCCTTGTTAGGCGTGAAATGGTCCATAACGAGAGAAATCTTCTCTCTGTCGAACACATCGTCAAATCCCGCCTTTTCAAACTCGTTGACGGCTACCGGCGTCGTTATGTCGTTCCCCAGCACCATATCCAGATCCGCCATGATGAGCTGACCTGCTTCAACGCTGTCGAGTCCGGCATGAGTCGCCAGTATTTTCTGAGTCATAGTCATTGCCATGATGTATACCTCCCATTTAAATCATTCAACAATTATTCGACGAAATGGTCTTTTCTGTTCTGTCTGTTGAGAGCGCTGACGAGAGCGTTCACAGACGCGAGGATTATATCCTCGTGAAGCCCCACACCCCAGAACTGGTTGCCGTCGCTGTCTTCTATGCATACATAGGCGGCGGCTTTTGAATTTGATTCCTCCGAAAGCGCATGCTCCGAATAGGTCACGAACTTGTAATCGAAGGTGTACGGCGACATTTTGAGGGCGTTGCTTATGGCGTCCAGCCTCCCGTTGCCCACGGCTTCAAACTGAAACTCGTCCCCGGCTATCCGCACTTCTATCTTGGCTATTATCCCGTCATTCGATTTGTAATCGGAAGCCTTCCTGAAAACAGCATCCGTTATATCTATCGGGTCGAACACATTGATGTATTCCTTCGCAAACGCCTGATAAACTTCGGCCGGCGACAGCTCCTTGTGCTCCTTGTCGGATATGTCCTTCACCATGTATCCGACTTCCTCTCTCATCTGAGACGGTATGGAGTATCCGAAGTTCTGTTCGAGGATGTAAGCCACGCCGCCCTTTCCGGACTGACTGTTTATTCTTATGACATCCGCTTCATACTCACGTCCCACGTCTTTAGGGTCTATAAGCAGATACGGCACGGTCCAGCCCTTGAGCTTCTTGTCCTTATGCCACTTCATTCCCTTTGATATCGCATCCTGATGCGAGCCGGAAAACGCCGCGAATACAAGCCTTCCGCCGTACGGCTGTCTCGGGTGCACTTCCATATCCGTATACTGCTCGTACTTTTCAACTACCTCCGGCATGTTGGAAAAGTCGAGCTTCGGATCTACTCCGTGGGAAAACAGGTTGATCGCCAATGTTACGATATCCACGTTCCCTGTTCTCTCCCCGTTGCCGAACAGCGTGCCTTCTATCCTGTCTCCTCCCGCGAGAAGTCCCAGCTCCGCGTCCGCCACCGCCGTACCTCTGTCGTTGTGCGGATGGAGAGACACTATGATGTTTTCTCTGTTGTGGAGCGTTTCGCACATATATTCGACCTGCGAAGCGTACACATGAGGCATAGACATTTCAACTGTTGCAGGCAGGTTTATTATCACCTTATTGTCCGGAGACGGCTCCCATATATCTATGACCGCATTGCATATCTCGGCGGCAAAATCCACTTCCGTCCCCGTAAAGCTTTCAGGCGAATACTCGAAGGAAAATTTTGTATCCGGATACTTTGCCGCATATTCCTTTATCAGCTTCGCGCCGTCGGTAGCTATCTTTATTATTTCAGGCTTCTCCTTCTTGAAGACCTGTTCTCTCTGCGCCAACGACGTTGAATTGTAGAGATGCACTATCGCTTTCTTTACTCCTACGAGAGAATCGAAGGTTTTCTTTATGATATGCTTCCTCGACTGAGTAAGCACCTGTATCGTCACATCATCCGGTATCAGATCGTCGTCCACCAGCTTCCGGAGAAAATGATATTCAGTTTCGGAGGCGGCAGGAAAGCCTACTTCTATCTGCTTGAAGCCGAGCTTGACGAGATATTTGAAAAAGTCCACTTTCTCTTCAAGGCTCATCGGAACTATCAGCGCCTGATTTCCGTCTCTCAGGTCCACACTGCACCATATAGGCGCTTTTTCGATATGGTCTTTTTTCACCCATTCATTGTGAAGCGTAGCAGGAGGAAAATAACCCACCTTATACCTGTCGTAATTTTTCATCTTCATCGATTCCTTTCTGTCTGTTTTATGATTTTCCGAGCTTTCGCGCTTTAATCAAAAAACCTTCGTCTCAAACTAAGAGACGAAGGCAATAGCTTCCGCGGTACCACTCTTATTGACATGCTGTTTCGGCTGTGCCGTTCCGACGCTGTCCGCGTTTTCGGAAGATCACATGTCCGCTTAAGGTTTCTGCTCCCGGGTGAGACATTTGAATCCGTATACAGTCTCTCACCAACCGACTGCTCTCTTCAATACTTTCATCAAATTTATTCCGTTCATAGCATCTTTATTTATAATTATGCCGCAAAATCGTGCATGCTACTAATATATCCCATGATTTTACGTTTGTCAACAGGAATGCTCCAAAAAATTTCAATGCGGGGAAATCTATCAATACGGTTTTTCGATTTTTTGGATAGATTTTGTCTAATTATGCTTGAACAGCAGTATTTTTTGATTTACTTGCAAGATTTTGTGTTTTTGCACTGTGTTTGTTATATTTTTTTGTAGCAATTCACAAATTCTGCAAAAAATATGTTGATTTTATTTTAAAACCATATATAATAGGTGTTGCGAAGAAAAAAGCACATTAAAAAGGAGGAAAAAATGAGAGTTACAGGTTCACAACTGGTTGCTGAAATCCTGCTGGAGCACGGCGTGGATACAGTATTCGGATATCCGGGCGGAACCGCCCTCAATCTGTACGATACTTTATATGAATACCGGGACAGGATAAAGCACGTGCTCACCGCCCACGAGCAGGGCGCTGCCCACGCGGCTGACGGATACTGCAGAGCTACGGGAAAGACAGGCGTGGTATTCGCCACAAGCGGTCCGGGCGCCACTAATCTGGTGACAGGCATTGCGACGGCTTTCATGGACAGCATTCCTATGATAGCGATCACAGCCAACGTTCCCGACAGTCTTATCGGCAGAGATGCTTTTCAGGAGATATGCATAACGGGAGTCGCCATGCCGATTACCAAGCATACATTTTTCGTAAACAGGATAGAAAATCTTGCCGACGCGCTGAGGAACGCCTTCAGGATTGCCAACAGCGGCAGAAAGGGCCCCGTTCTCATCGATATAACGAAGGATGTTACGGCTGCTCAGACCGAATACAGGCATTCCGAGCCTCTTCCCCTCAATCCTCCCCCGAAATTTTCAGATGAGTCGCTTCAGGAAGTGGCTGCCATGATAAATTCCGCGGAGAGACCTATCGTTTACTTCGGAGGCGGTGTTGCCGCTTCAGGGGCGGGAAAGGAGCTCAACCAGCTTATAGAAACTGCGGATATGCCGGCAACATACACTCTTATGGCGGCGGGCATCATAGGATATGACAACGCAAGGAATCTCGGACTGATAGGCATGCACGGCAGCATAGCCGCAAACAAAGCGGTGGACAGAGCGGACCTGATAATAGCTCTCGGCGCGAGATTCAGCGACAGAGTGGCGCTCAATCCCGAAAAGTTTGCTAAAAAGGCAAGAAAAATACAGATCGATATAGATACGAGCGAAATAAACAAGAATGTACTCGTAGACGTAGGCATAAGCGCCGATATAAAAGAGTTTCTCACCAAGCTCCTTCCTCTTATAAAGAAAGGCGATCATTCCGAATGGGTATCGCAGGCAACGGAATGGAAAAAGAAGACTGGAGATGTCAAGAGCCAGGATGCTGAGCTCCATCCGAGCGAAATAATACACGCTGTATGCGATCTGACCGACAAGGAGACTATATACGTTACCGATGTAGGTCAGCATCAGATGTGGACCGCTCAGTACCTCAAGCACGAAAAGACCGAAAATTTCATAACCAGCGGAGGTCTGGGAACCATGGGATACGGATACGGAGCCGCCATCGGAGCGCAGATAGGATGTCCCAAAAAGCGCGTAATACATTTTACCGGCGACGGATCTTTCCACATGAATCTCAATGAGGCATGCACCGCCGTCAGCCAGAAGCTTCCTATAATAACGATAATCATGAACAATCGGGTTCTGGGCATGGTATATCAGTGGCAGACCTCTTTCTACGGGAAAAGATTCGCGGCCACAACGCCTGAAAGAAAGACCAACTTTCCTAAGCTTGCAGAAGCCTTTGGAGCGAAGGGCTTCTCCGCCGGGGATCCCCAGGAGTTTGAAGAGGTCTTCAAGCAGGCTCTCAAGGAAAGCGGACCTGTATGGATAGACTGCGCTATATCGAGAGAAGAGCGCGTTCTTCCTATGATACCGGGCGGCGGCACTATAGAAGATATGATTATAGGTTAGCGAAGGAGGGAAAGCATGGAAAAGCAGATAAAAAAAGAAGTTATCAGCATTCTCGTCGACAATCAGGCAAACGTGCTGACAAGAGTCAGCAGCCTTTTCGGAAGGCGCGGGTTTAATATCGATTCCCTTACGGTCTCAACAACCAATGACCCTAGTCTTTCAAGGATAACGGTGGTATTCACCGGCACCGAACAGGCTCTCCACCAGATAATATCCCAGACAGCAAAGCTCGAAGTCGTAAGAAAGATATTTACGCTGAACCCGACAAACAGTATATACAGAGAGCTCCTGCTGCTGAAAGTCAACGCCGATAAAAGCGAAAGGTCCGGTATAAAGGAAATAGTCGAAATATACAGGGGAAAAATCATAGACCTGTCAAAAAACAGTCTTATCATAGAGCTGACAGGCGGGTCGGACAAGCTCGACGGTTTCATGGATATGATGAGCTGTTACGACATATCGGAGGTGTGCCGTACAGGTATAACGGGAATCGGCAGAGGTCCTGGATGGGATACGGAGGACGCGGAGCAGCTCTGACGCAATACAGGCAGCCGCAGCTGCGGCTGCCGCGCGCTTTTGTGAAAGATATAAAGATACAAAGAATTACAAAATTCTTCAAATAAAATTTTAAATCCAAAGTATAAAGGAGAGAAAGACAATGATAAAGAAATATTACGATTACGATTGCAATTTAGGTATGCTCGACGGAAAGACAGTTGCTGTTATCGGTTTCGGAAGCCAGGGACACGCTCACGCCATGAACCTCAACGAGAGCGGAGTAAATGTGGTAGTGGGTCTCAGGTCAGGTTCGTCTCATGCTGCAAAGGCTGAAGCCGCAGGTCTTAAAGTAATGGGTATAGAAGAAGCTGCCGAAGCTGGCGATATCGTAATGATACTGACTCCTGACGAGCTCCAGGCTGAAATATACAAAAACCAGATCGAAAAGCACATGAAGGAAGGCAACGTCCTCATGTTCGCTCACGGTTTCAACATTCATTTCAATCAGATAAAGCCTGCCGACTACCTCGACGTTATCATGGTCGCTCCTAAAGGACCGGGACATACGGTAAGAAGCCAGTACGTTGAAGGTAAGGGCGTGCCGAGCCTCATCGCGGTTTACCAGAATGCTTCCGGCAAAGCCAAGGACTATGCTCTCGCATACGCGTGCGGCATAGGAGCAGGCAGAGCCGGCATACTCGAAACGACCTTCAAGGAAGAGACAGAAACAGACCTCTTCGGAGAACAGGCAGTACTCTGCGGCGGCGTAACAGAGCTGATGAAGGCCGGATTCGATACTCTCGTTGAAGCAGGCTACGCTCCTGAAATGGCTTACTTTGAATGTATCCACGAGATGAAGCTCATCGTTGACCTCATCAACGAAGGCGGTTTCGACAAAATGAGATACTCCATCTCCAACACTGCCGAATACGGTGACTACAGAACAGGAAAGAGAATAATAACTGAAGATACGAGAAAAGAAATGAAGAAAGTTCTCTCCGAAATACAGGACGGTACCTTCGCAAGCGAATTCATTCAGGAATTCAACGCAGGCGGAAAGGCAAGATTCCTGGCAACGAGAAAGAAGGAGGCTTCTCATCCTCTCTGCAAGGTAGGCGAAGAGCTCAGAAAGATGATGAGCTGGCTGAAAAAATAATCGCCTCCTGAGAACGTACAGCTGCATTACGAAAGGATAGCGAAATGATAAGCGATAAAGTAACTAAAGGTGTAGAAAAGGCTCCGGCGCGAAGCCTTTTCTACGCTATGGGCTATACAAAGGAAGAGCTGGAACGTCCCCTCATAGGCGTCGTTTCGGCTAAAAGCGAAATAGTTCCGGGACACATACACCTCGACAAGGTTGCCGAGGCTGTGAAGGCCGGTGTGAGAATGGCGGGAGGAACACCGATAGAAATCCCTTCCATAGGCGTATGCGACGGTATCGCCATGGGTCACATAGGTATGAAATACAGCCTTGCCAGCCGCGAGCTTATCGCCGACAGCGTCGAGACCATGGCAATGGCTCACGCTCTTGACGGTCTTGTGCTCGTGCCTAACTGCGATAAAATAGTTCCCGGCATGATAATGGGAGCAGTAAGAATAGATCTTCCTACAGTAGTATGCTCCGGAGGTCCGATGATGTCCGGTCTCGTAAACGGTGAAGAGACCAGCCTTTCAAAGATGTTCGAAGCCGTAGGAGCCAGAAAGGCCGACATCATAGACGACGAACAGCTTCTCGAATTCGAACAGAATGTATGTCCGGGCTGCGGCTCATGTTCCGGCATGTACACCGCCAACAGCATGAACTGCCTTTCGGAGGCCATCGGCATAGCTCTCCCCGGCAACGGTACCATACCTGCCGTGGACAGCGGCAGGATACGTCTCGCCAAGCACGCGGGCATGGCCATAATGGGTCTCGTGGAGAAGGATATAAAGGCGAGGGACATCATCAACGAGAAATCCATCAGAAACGCTCTGGCATGCGATATGGCTCTGGGATGCTCATCAAACAGTGTGCTTCACCTGCTTGCCATAGCCAACGAAGCCGGCGTCGAGCTCAACCTCAACATATTCAACGAGTTCAGCGCCAAAGTCCCTAATCTGTGTCATCTCGCTCCGGCAGGAAGCACTCACATGCACGACCTCAACAATGCCGGAGGACTCATGGCGGTGTTCAGCGAGCTTACAAAAAAAGGTCTCATAGATGAAAGCCTTATCACAGCCACAGGAAAAACCGTCGGCGAAAATATGAAGGGCGCTCACGTCAAAAACTACGACATAATAAGACCTGTTGACGAGCCGTACAGCGAAACAGGCGGTATCGCTGTAATGTGGGGCAATATCGCGCGGGACGGCTGCGTAGTAAAGAGAAGCGCAGTAGCTCCCGAAATGCTCAGACACAGCGGTCCTGCCCGTGTATTCAACTCGGAAGAAGAAGCTATCGACGCTATCTACAACGGAAAAATCGTCGACGGCGATGTGGTGGTCATAAGATATGAAGGACCTAAAGGCAGTCCGGGAATGAGAGAAATGCTAAATCCTACCAGCGCTCTCGCCGGAATGAAGCTCGACAAAACCGTCGCTCTCATAACCGACGGACGTTTCAGCGGAGCAAGCAGAGGCGCGTCCATCGGTCATGTATGTCCTGAAGCTGCCGCAGGCGGCAATATCGGTCTACTGCGCGAAGGAGATATAATAGAAATAGATATACCGACATCGAGCATCAACGCCAAGGTATCGGATGAGGAATTTGAAGAAAGAAGAAAGTCCTATGTCGCGCCACCTCCAAATGTAAAATCAGGATGGCTGGCAAGATATATGAGAAACGTTACAGCATCCTCAAAGGGCGCGGTAATGGAATAAACGCGATAGTGGCAATCTCAACTGTTAAATAAGGATACTTATTATGAATATACTTATGATAGACGCTCAGGGCGGCGGTCTTGGCAGACAGCTCGTCCTCGCGATAAAGCAAAGCATACCCAAAGCTCATATCTTTGCAGTAGGCACCAACAGCGTCGCTACTACCGCCATGCTGAAGGCAGGCGCAGATGAGGCGGCAACGGGAGAAAATGCCGTTGCGGTAGGCTGCCGCCGCGCAGACATCATCACAGGTCCTGTGGGAATAGTCATAGCCGACTCTCTGTCCGGCGAGATAACGCCTAGGACAGCTCTCTGCGTATCGCGAAGCTCGGCTACTCGCATACTCATACCATTCAACTCTTGCGACAATGTCATCGCAGGAGTTGCAGATTTGAGCATGGGCAGGCTGATACAAAACGCCATAGGCGAAATCAAAAAATTAACAGAAGCACACGACAAATAACAGAGGACAACATGAAAAGCGAAGTAAAACATATTCTTGAAGCCGTCAGAGACGGCGATATGTCGATAGATGACGCACTTTTGAAATTAAAGACAAAGCCTTATGAAGACATAGGTTTCGCAAAAACAGATCTTCACCGCAATGTACAGCAGGGAACACCTGAAGTCATATACGGCGCGGGCAAAACAGCACAGCAAATCACAGCTATCATGGATACCATGAAGGAAAACGGTCAGGAGCATATACTGATAACCCGCCTTTCAAAGGAAGCAGCCGAGCTTATCAGCAGTTCACATAAGCTTTCTTATTATGAAACGGCACATATCGGATTTTCCGGTGATTTTCCGACTCCCGACGGCATAGGAAACATCGTCGTTGCCACAGGGGGGACCAGTGATATTCCTGTAGCGGAGGAGGCAGTACTGACTGCGGAAGCTCTCGGCAACGATGTTATCAGACTGTACGACGTAGGCGTCGCGGGGATACACCGACTGCTGTCCCACAAGGAAGACGTGATGCAGGCAAGCGTAATAATAGCCGTCGCCGGTATGGAGGGCGCCCTTGCCACCGTCATAGGAGGTCTTGCCGACTGCCCTGTCATCGCAGTACCTACGAGCATAGGATACGGAGCATCCTTCAACGGACTTTCAGCCCTCCTTTCAATGCTCAACTCCTGTGCAGGCGGAGTTTCCGTTGTCAATATCGACAACGGCTTTGGAGCAGGATACCTCGCCAGCATGATAAATCATATGGAGGCAAAAAAATGAAGATACTTTATCTGGACTGCGGAATGGGAGCGGCAGGCGATATGCTGACTGCCGCTCTTTTGGAGCTTCTTCCCAATCAGGACGAATTCATCGATAAACTGAATTCTCTCGGTATACCGAATGTCCGTTTCGCTAAAAAACGCTCGGTCAAGCGCGGTATCACAGGCACATATATATCCGTCACAGTCAGAGGCGATGAGGAAGAGGATCTTCACGGACAGCACGACGGAATGAGCATATCCGACATAGAGCATATAATTTCCCGGCTCAATATGCCTGAATCCGCACGGGCAGACGCTTTATCCGTATATCGGATAATCTCCGAAGCAGAAAGCAAGGTGCACGGAGTTTCAATGACCAATATACATTTCCATGAGGTAGGCACGCTGGACGCCATAGCTGACGTTGCCGCAGTTTCTTTGCTCATGAATGAGATTTCACCCGATGAAACGGTGGCTTCACCGATACACGTCGGGAGCGGTCACGTAAAATGCGCTCACGGCATCGTCCCTGTACCCGCTCTCGCGACAGCGCTGATATTAAAAGGCATTCCTGTATACGGCGGAGACATAAAAGGAGAGCTGTGTACGCCTACCGGCGCCGCACTTCTGAAGCATTTCGCCACACGCTTCGGCGCTATGCCTTCGATGAAGACGTCTGCCATAGGATACGGCATGGGCAGGAAGGACTTTCCGCAGGCGAACTGCCTGCGCGCAATGCTGGGAGAGACATCAGAAACAGTATCTGTGCAGAAGCAAGGCTCCTACAGCGGTGATACCGTTCTTGAGCTGTCATGCAATGTGGATGATATGACAGCGGAGGCCGTCAGCTTTGCCATGGACCGACTCTTTGACGGGGGCGCTCTGGAAGTCTACACAGCTCCGATAGGTATGAAAAAATCGCGTCCCGGCACGCTCATACGAGTGATGTGCCGCGAAAGCGAACGAGAAAATATTATCAGACTGCTGTTCAAACATACGACTACCATAGGCGTAAGAGAAACTGCGACCAGAAGATACATTCTCGACAGAAAAATCGAATCCATAGCGACTCCTTACGGCGAAGTGCGCCGCAAGATCTCGCACGGCTACGGTGTTTCACGCATGAAATACGAATACGACGATCTCGCCCGCATCGCAAAGGAAAACGATCTGTCTCTCAGAGACGCCGAAAAGATAGCAGAAATGCACACTGCACATACACAAACCGCGGCAGAACGCAGACAAATCGATGACAAGAAACGGTCCTTAGAGGAATATTTAAGGAGGCTGGAAAGCGCGGCTATCGCTTTTTCATCGGGAGTTGACTCCACGTTCCTGCTCAAGACGGCACACGATGTACTTGGAGACAGGGCTGCCGCCGTGACTGCCGTTTCAGCTTCTTTCCCGTCCAGAGAGCTTGAGGAGGCAAAGGCGTTCTGTGAAAAAGAAGGTATAAGACATATTATCGTCGAAGCCGATCTCCTCTCCAACGAGGATTTTGTACGCAGCCCGGAAAACAGGTGCTATATATGCAAGCTCGACCTGATGTCCGCTGTCATCGCCGCCGCTGAAGAAAACGGCTTTTCGCATGTCATTGAAGCCTCAAACACAGATGATCTCGGCGACTACCGTCCTGGACTTGCCGCGGTATCGGAGCTGAATGTCAAAAGCCCCTTAAAAGAAGCAGGGCTGACAAAAAAAGAGATACGCATCCTCTCAAAGGAAATGGGACTTTCCACATGGGACAAGCCTTCATTTGCCTGCCTCGTCTCGCGTATACCTTACGGAGAAAAAATAACGAAAGAAAAGCTCGAAATGATAGAGAAGGCTGAACAATACCTGCTTGAGCTCGGGCTCAGACAGGTGCGAGTGCGCATTCACGGCAATTCAGCCCAGGGTCTCATCGCAAGGATCGAGACAGAGCCTTCGGATTTTGATAAGATAACGGCGCCGGAAATCTCCCGACAAATTTCACGGTACCTGAAGAGTCTCGGATTTCTCTACGTCACTCTCGATTTCAGCGGATACCAGACAGGAAGCATGAATATGAATATAAAGAGAAGCACGGATACGCAGAGTCATTAAGCTCCACGCCCAGATGCAGGCAGGGTCCTTTTACGAGCTTTTTTTCTCTGCCGCGACCGTTACTGAGGCTTCACCTGTTTCGCATCGGTACGCCTGGCTACTATGAAAAATCTTCCGTCCTCATCATCGTTGGTGCAGGTGGAAAGAGTCACGAGCTGATCTCCGTACTCAGGCTCCACCCCCGTGTCGTAAAGGGACAGCCTTTTTACACCCTCCACAAATTCGTTAAAGTCTTCTTCCGAAGTTATCCCCGCATACTGATAGTATTTGAACTCTCCTGAATTTTCGGGATATATTCTCGAATAGCCAGCAGCCACTATCTCGTATGTGCCCTGACCGCCCTTATAAATAGTATCGAATTTGAAGGTTTTATGGCTCTGATAAAATTCTTCATCGTCAAACTCCAGCAAATCATGAAACATCGTACCGTTCCTCATATTATGTCCGTATATGAAGAAATTGGATGTAGGTATGAAAATATCGCTGGAAGCGTCCATGAACGGCGTGCCGGAGGAGGCGTACTCCTTGTTGAAGTCGCGCCTCAGATAGTATTCCGGCTCATCGGGCGTCCACATGACAGGATAGTCTATTTTCGTGTCGTCTATCTGTATCCAGCCTATTATGTCCCCGTTTTTGAGATACAGGTCGACGTACTTTCCTATCACCGTACCCTTATCAGTCTCCAGGTCTTCTCTTTCCGTTTTCAGCTTTGCCAGATCTTCAAACGCCTGCTGTTCGCGCATTCCCGTCAGGAAATAATTGAGCAAAGCTCCCGCAGCTCCAAGGAACACTATTATACATATAACTAAAATTATCTTTCTTCCTAAGCTCATAGTCTCTTTTCCCTTTTAAGCGGCAGAAACGAAGAGCTTCGATTATACGCTTCGCTTCTGTCCCGCAAGCTTTTTTACAGGTTCGACGACCCTATAAGTTCAACTCTATTTGCCTTCAGTATATCTTCAGCTTTCTTTTCATCGCTTACCTTCATCATGATGAGGGCTTTGCCTTCAGCTGATTTTACAGTCGAATAGATGTAGTTTACCGCTATACCCTCATCTGCAAGTATCCTGAGCACACGATGAAGTCCGCCCGGCCTGTCCTCAAGGGATACTCCGATAACTTTCGTGATACTTGCCGAAAAGCCTTCTTTTACAAGAATGTCTACCATTTCTTCCGGCTTTTCGACGATACAGCGAAGTATACCGAAATCAACTGTTTCCGCAATAGTGCTTGCTTTGAGATCGATGTTGTTTTCCAGAAGTATGCCGGTGATATCCGCCAGTCTTCCCACCGTATTTTCAACAAATACAGAAACCTGCTTTACAACCATTTGAACCCTCCTTACAGTTTTCTCGTATCCTGAACTCTAACTGCTTTTCCTTCGCTTCTCGGCAGCGTTCCCTCATTGAGGAGTTTTACTTTGCAGCCGATACCCAGCATATCTCTGAGAGCGTGCTCGATCCTGCCTCTGAGTTCTTCAACAAAGGCGATATCATCTATGGCAAGTCCTTCCGCAAGCTCAACTCCGAGGTCGAAGGTGTCCGTATTGTGTTCTCTGCCTACATAGAGCATATAGTTCATGGTAAGCTCGCTGAATTTGGCTATTACAGTCTCTACCTGGGACGGGAATACATTTACGCCTCTTATGATGAGCATGTCGTCCGTACGTCCGAATACACGGCTCATCCTTACCGTAGTTCTTCCGCAGGCGCACTTTTCTCTCATGAGGCAGCAGATATCCCTCGTCCTGTATCTGATGAGAGGCATTCCCTCTTTGCCCAGCGTCGTTATTACCAGCTCGCCCTTTTCTCCGTCAGGAAGCGCTTCAAGAGTTTCAGGGTCTATTATTTCAGGATAGAAGTAGTCCTCCTGAATGTGCATGCCGTTGTTTTCGCTGCAGCTTGTAGATACTCCCGGTCCCATTATCTCCGAAAGTCCGTATATATCATGGGCTTTTATCCCCAGTCCTGCTTCTATCTGGTCTCTCATGCCCTGGGTCCATGGCTCCGCACCGAATACTCCCGCCGAAAGCCGCAGTTCATCCGGGGCTACACCTGCTTTTCTCACGCCTTCAGCTATCGTAAGAGCATATGAAGGAGTGCAGCAGAGTATATCGCTTTTCATATCCTTTAAGAACATTACCTGCTTCTGGGTATTTCCGCTGCTCATAGGTATGACTGTGGAGCCTATGGTTTCAGCTCCTATATGAGCTCCGAGCCCTCCCGTGAAAAGTCCGTAGCCGTACGAAACATGCACTACCGATTCGGGAGTTGCTCCTGCCATCGTAAGACCTCTTGCAACACATTCGCCCCACATATCGAGGTCATTTCTCGTATATCCTGCAATCTTCGGTTTCCCGGTGGTTCCGGAGGATGCCTGAATCCTGACGATATCTTTCTTAGGCATAGCGAAGAGCCCTGTCGGATAATTTTCCGCCAGATCTTCCTTGCTGTTGAAGGGAAGTTTTGTTATGTCTTCAAGACTCTGGATATCTTCCGGTTTCACGCCGAGATCATCCATCTTCTTTCTGTACGGAGCCACATTTTCATATACATGCTTGACGGTCTTTTTGAGTTTCTCAAGCTGCAAAGCTCTTATAGCTTCGCGGTCTGCGCATTCCATTTTCTCGTTCCAAATCATATACGTTTTTTTCCTTTCGATTTATTCGATATATTTCAAGGTCTGCACCAAAGCTTCGAGCAGTCCTTTTTATGCATTTCTACGCGTCGCGTCCCATTTCAAACGCTTTTTTATTGAGTTCCACAAATTTAGGCTTCACATTCTCCTCTATGACCTTTATCCAGTCATCCTCACCAAAGGGGAGATCCTTCGACGCCGCTCCGAGAAGCACGACATTGACCGCTTTGACACTTCCGCACTCCTCCGCTATTGAAAGGGCATCGAGAGCTTTCACTGCCCCCGCATCGCTCTTCAGCGTCTCCATGATATTTTCAGGGTACCTTGCCTGTCCCATTATTACCGGCATAGGCAGTATCTGCTGAGTGTTCACATATATGGCTCCTCCTTTTTTCAGATAAGGCAGCCATCTGTATGCTTCCAGTTCTTCAAAAGCTATGATGATATCGGCATCGCCCTTTTCTATCAGCGGAGAATCGACCGTACCCTCGCTCAGCTTAACGTGAGTTACTACGCTTCCTCCTCTCTGTGCCATGCCGTGAACTTCCGAAAGCTTTACATCATATCCGTTCATGAGACCGAGATTTCCCAAAAGCACGCTCGCAAGCAGGGTTCCCTGTCCCCCGACTCCTACTATCAGTATGTTGCTCCTGTTCACGTTATTCAGCCTCCTTTCCGTCTTTTGCCGCTATTAAAGCTTCTATCGCATCGAACGGACATACTCCCGCGCACAGATCGCAGCCTACGCAGCTTTCCTTAACGATATAAGGTCTTCCGTCCCGTTCCTCTATAGCAGGACATCCTATCTTCATGCACATCTTGCAGTTCTTACATCTGTCCGTTACCTCGTAAGGTATATCAGGCTGTTTTACTATGAGGGCGCAAGGTCTCTTCGTTATTATCACGGAAAGCTCATCTCTCGCTGTCTCAGTCTTTATTACTTCTTCCAGTTCTTTTATATCGAACGGATCGATTTCCACGATATTTTTTACTCCTACAGCTCTGCACAGCATTGCTATGTCAACTGCCGGCGCTTCTTCTCCCTTGGCGTTCTTGCCGGTGGAAGGATTGTCCTGATGTCCCGTCATACCAGTTATCCTGTTGTCAAGGACTATGACGGTACCCTTGGAGCCATTGTAATTCATGTTGATCAGCCCTGTTATACCGGAATGGAAGAAGGTCGAGTCTCCCAGCACCGCAACTAGATTGTCGCTGCTGCCCGCAGCCTTTTCAAATCCGTGCGCCATGGTGATGGAAGCGCCCATACACAGACATGCGTCCATGGACGACGTCGGCGGAAGCGCTCCGAGGGTATAGCATCCTATATCTCCCATAACAGTAGCTTTAAGCTTGCTGAGCACGTGGAAAAGTCCTCTATGAGGGCATCCCGCGCACAGAAGCGGCGGTCTTCCCGGCGCGTCCTCTATATCCGCATTTTCCACCGCCGGTTTGCCAAAGGCTTTTCTTATCATGTTGGCGCTGTACTCGCCCTGTATCGTGAACATATTCTTGCCCCCGGCAAGCTCCACGCCCATGGCTCTTATCTGTTCTTCAAAATACGGAGCACCTTCCTCTATGACGTAAAGCTTATCCACCTTGGACGCGAAATCCTTTATCATGTCCTTTGGTATGGGATTTATCATTCCCATCTTGAGAATGCTCGCCTCGGGAAGCGCTTCTCTCACGTACTGATAGCATATACCGCTGGTTATTATTCCTATGGCGACATCCCTCATTTCCACTCTGTTGAGAGCCGCGCCGTCTGATTCGCTCAATGTCAGCTTTCCGGCGTCGCGAGCGATCTCGTTCATTCTTTTTTCCTGAGCTACATGCAGTTTTTTCGCCATTGCCGGCATTGCCACGTATTTCTGTATATTTTTAGTATAAGGGATCCTCTCCCTTTCCTTTCTTTCTCCTGTTTTTACGATACCTCTCGAATGAGATATCCTCGTATTCGACCTTATGAGCACGACCGTATCATACTTTTCGCTGATTTCATAGGCTTCTTTTATATACTCCTTGCATTCCTGTGCATTTGCAGGCTCAAGCATCGGAACTCCCGCACTCCTGCTGTAGTATCTTGAATCCTGCTCGTTCTGGCTCGAGTGACATCCGTTATCATCAGCAACCAGTATAACGGCTCCTGCCGTAACTCCTGTATATGCCGCGGTAAAGAACGGGTCCGCCGCCACGTTGAGACCTACGTGCTTCATGCACGAAAGAGAACGAACGCCTCCGATGGACGCGCCTACTGCCACTTCTACTCCGACCTTTTCATTGGGAGCCCATTCAACATGCATTTCATCATATCGTGCCGCCGTCTCCGTCACCTCCGTGCTGGGAGTACCGGGATACGAAGATACGACCTTTACGCCTGCTTCGTAAGCGCCCCTTGCAAAGGCTTCATTGCCAAGCATAATTTTCTTTTCCATTACCTCATTATCTACCTTTCTTGCTTAAGAATATATGTAAAGTTTATTGCACGCATATACACTAACTATACCATAAAATCGACGGATTTTACATAGTTGTTCTTAATTATCTTCAATTTGCGTCTTAATCGTCAAGACATATGCTACAGCCTTATATACGCTTTCTGTTCGTCAGAC
>CAYYMY010000027.1:0-19016 GCA_964473095.1 uncultured Oscillospiraceae bacterium
AGAAAAATAATGTATAATATATAGGCATGCAAATTTATTTATCCTTGCGGCAGGGTAAGCCTGCCGCCATTAAGTCCACAGGGAGGTGAAAGAAATGATAAACTACGAGGTAATGTTTATTCTCAACCCGGCGCTGGAAGATGATAAAAAGGAAGCTGCCATTGAAGCAGTCAAGGAAATCATCACAGGCGAAAAAGGCGAAGTAGGCAATACAGACGTATGGGGAATGAGAAAGCTTGCATATCCTATTCAGAAGAAAAATGAAGGATATTATGTAGTCATCGAATTCAAGGGAGAGCCGACTCTGCCGAAAGAGCTCGACAGAAGGCTCAAGATCTCGGATGACATCATGAGACACATTATCGTTAATAAAGATGAAAAATAGAGAAGGGGTGCAGTATGAACAGTGTTGTACTTATAGGAAGACTGACGAGAGACCCTGAAGTAAGGTATGTTTCCGAGAGCCAGATGGCAGTAGCGTCTTTTTCCGTAGCGATAGACAGACCCGTCAGAGCCGGACAGGAGAAAAAGGCCGATTTTCCGAGAGTTACAGTGTTCGGAAGACAGGCGGAAAACTGCGAGAAATTCCTTGCAAAAGGAAGGCTTGTCGGAGTTCAGGGAAGGATACAGACGGGAAGCTATACCAACAAAGACGGCGTCACCGTATACACTACGGATGTTGTCGCCGACAGAGTAGAATTTTTGGAATGGGGCGACAGACCTGCAAAGTCAAGCGGCGACTCGCAGCAGTCATCGTATGACGATGCAGATAACGGTATTCCTGAAGGATTCCAGGCGATAACCGATGACGATATACCGTTTTAGATTCGTTCCGTAGGAAAGGAGTTGATTCTAATGGAAAACAATAAGAGACGCGGAGGCATGAGAAGACGTAAGGTTTGTCAGTTCTGTGCCGATAAAGCGGAGACTATAGACTACAAGGATGTTGAAAAGCTCAGAAAATATATCACAGAAAGAGGCAAGATTCTGCCAAAGAGGATAACGGGCACATGTGCCGTGCATCAGAGAGATGTGACCAAGGCTATAAAGAGAGCAAGGATAGTCGCTCTCCTGCCTTATACGGCTGACTGAACGTGAGATGTAATTTTAAATACTGAGTATCAGTGAAAAAATCAAGAAAACCGGAAGCACCAAAGCTTCCGGTTTTCTTGATAATATGCAATTTACTATTGACATTTACAACCTGTAAAACGGAGCGCTTTTTCTTTGATATATATAGATATGTATGATATAATAATCGATACGGATTTAGAAGGAAACAAGGAGACGTGGAATGTATCTTCTGATAATATTTTTTCTTATTTTGGTCATCCCGTTTATCGTTATGCCGAGCTATATCACAAAGCGCAGGTCTCCGTATGAAGCGGTGCTGATGAGCGATATAGTCATATGCGCGGCGGTTGCGGTGATTTTCATGGTGCAGTCGATGACGGGAGACGGGATGTTCACTCAGCTGCATAATGCCATGCAAAGCATAGCCGGGACTGTGGCAGGTGATTCGAACGTCATAGAACTCCTCGGCATGGAAGATATGAGCGCGAAAGAGAGAGAGGATCTTGTAATCGGAGTTTATGACGAAGTGTTCAAGCTGCTGCCGGTGAGCATAATGATGCTGGGAGCAATAGTGTCGTATATAGTTTACATAGTTTTGAGCGTATCGCTCAACAAGAGATCCCCGGTGGAGCTCATGCCGAAGTTCAGGGAGTTTTCCGTACCGAGCAACGCCGTATTCGTGCTGATTGGCATGTACATGTTTGTATGGATGCTTACTGCAATGGGAGATTTTGAGGACAATTCATTTTATGTGAACATAGATCTTCTGTTTGATTTCGTCTTTTTCCTGCAGGGCATGTCGGTGATTTTCATGCTGTTTTATCTTAAGCGCATACCGAAAGGATTCGCGCTTGCCCTCTGCATAGTTTTATGGAACATATATATAGGAAGGATGATATTGATCGTAGTAGGTATGTTTGATGTGATTTTCGGACTGAAAGGCAGGATGCTTGACAATAAGGGGAGAAATCAAAGGAAATAACGCAGGAGTGTAATCGATGTATGTAGGAAGAATAGAAAAACTGCTGGCGCATTATTCGCCGATTCCCATGTGCATAATAAATTCAGAAGGCAAAGTGACGAGAGCCAGCGATAAAATAGCCGATGTCTTCAAATACGATGGCATCATAGGGAGAAACATATTCGAGCTAACGAGGATCAAAGCGTGCGATATAATCAAAGCCGCGGAGGAGAAGAAAAGCCTCTCTCTTGATAAGAACGACAAATCCTTTAAGATAGTCACTGAATTCATAGGAGAAGGAGATACGGCGTCTGTGATGATGTACTTCATAGACATGACACACTATGAGATACTTAAAGAGATGTACAACGACGATAAAACATGTATAGCGGTGGTGAATGTCGACAACTTTGATGAGCTGACATCCAGCGCGGGAGAAGAACGTGAGCTGGCAATTTCAACGGAGATAGACAGACTGATAAGATGCTGGGGCGCCAGACTGGGAGCGGCCGTAGCCAGATACAGGGAACATCTGTATGAAATGGCGTTCCCGCATAAAAGCTACAAGATGCTCATAAAGGATAAATTTTCGATCCTCGATGAAGCAAAGGAGATAGATACGGAAGCCGATTTTCCTGTAACGCTCAGCATAGGTGTAGGAATAGGCGGCAAGACAATAGCTGAAAGCGAGAAGTATGCGGAAGACGCTCTTGATTTGGCGCTGGGAAGAGGCGGAGACCAGGCAATAGTCAGGAATGTAAAGAATTTTGAATACTACGGCGGCAAATCTCAGAGCGTGGAGAAGAGTAACAAAGGCAAATCGAGGATAATAGCTCACGCTCTCAAACTGCTGATGACTCAGTCATCGAAAATATTCATCATGGGGCACAAGAATCCCGATATGGACAGCTTCGGAGCCTCGCTCGGAATATATCGGGTGGCGGAAAGCATAGGAAAGGATGCTTACATTGTACTCGGACCTTACAATGAAGCGCTGAGGTCGATAGCGGAAGAGGCGAAAGAGACAGGATATTATGAATTCGTTTCGGCTGAAAAAGCCCTGAGCCTAGCTGATGAGAACGCTCTGGTGGTAGTTGTGGATACCCACAGGCCTATGCTCGTGGAATCCAGCGATCTTGTTGAAAAAGTCGAAAGGACTGCTGTCATAGACCATCACAGAAAGTCGGAAGACGCGTTTCCGGAAATGGTTCTCTCGTACATGGAATCGTACGCTTCATCGGCATCGGAGCTTGTAACGGAAATTATCCAGTACGCCTGCGAAAAGCGCACACTCACCAGCATGGAGGCAAACGCGCTGCTTGCAGGGATAATGGTCGATACCAACAGGTTTGCGGTAAAAGCGGGAGTGCGTACCTTTGAAGCGGCTTCATGGCTGAGGCGTTCGGGAGCGGATCTGGAGCATGTGAGAAGATACTTTCAGGATGACGAGGAAAACTTCCGCGTGCGGGCGCTGTGCGTGGCAAACGCTCAGTTTTTTGACGGCGGGATAGCCATGTCCATATGTCCCGGAAAGAATCCGAATGCGCAGATAGTGAATTCACAGGTGGCGGATGAGCTGCTGACGATTAAAAATATAAGAGCAAGCTTTGTGGCGGGACGGGATTCCTGCGGCAGAACCGTGGTGAGCGCTAGATCGCTGGGGGATATAAATGTACAGCTGATAATGGAAAAATTCGGCGGGGGCGGACATCTGAACACCGCGGGAACTCAGGTCGATATGTCGCCTGAAGAGATACTGATGAAGATAATAAAAGCAGTAAATGAAAAAAATTCTTAAGAACTTCACATTGGGAGGATAAAATTATGGTTGTAATATTGATTAAGGATGTCAAAGGTACAGGCAAGGCCGGCGACATCGTAAAGGTCAGCGACGGATACGCGAGAAACATGCTGCTACCGAGAGGCCTTGCAAAGGAAGCTACAGAAGGAAATATAAGAAATCTTGAAAAGCAGAAAGCGATAGCCGCCGAAAAGCTGGAAGAGGAAAAGGCCGCGGCGGAAAAGCTGGCGGAAAAACTCGAAAAGATAACGCTCAGAATAGAAACAAAAGGCGGCGAAACAGGAAAGCTTTTCGGCTCAATCACGTCAAAGGACATATCGGAGGCGCTTGAAGAACAGGAGAACATCAGGATAGACAAGAAGAAAATAGATCTTTCGGGACCGATAAAACAGGCTGGAGATGTGGCGGTAACGGTAAAACTTTTTACGGATATATCAGCGGAGCTTAAAGTATCCGTAACTGTTTAATCAAGGGGAACAATATGGAAGAAGGAAGAATACCTCCGCACAGCATCGACGCGGAAAAATCCGTACTCGGTGCTGCGATGCTTTCAAAGGATGCGCTTTTTGACGTAATGGAAGTAGTGAAAGCGGAGGATTTTTACGATGAAAATCACAAAGAAATATTCAGGACAATACTGGAGCTTCAGAGAAAGAATTCTCCTGTAGATGTGCTTACGGTATCTGAAGAGCTTAAGAGACGAAACAGCCTCAACCTCGTGGGAGGAAGAGGATATATAGCATCTCTTTCCTCGGGAACGCCGACGACTTCCAATGCCATGGAATACGGCAGGATAGTTGCTGAAAAAGCAGTCATAAGAAGACTGATAGATACGGCCGACGATATCGTGAGCAAGGGCTATGAAGACGGTATGGACGCAAGTCAGATGCTCGACTATGCCGAAAGCGGCATTTTTGAGATATCCCAGGCAAGGCAGAAGGGGCAGTATACCCATATAAAGGATGTTCTGATAGAGAATATAGAGACGATAGATAAAGCGTCTCAGATGGACGGCGGGCTCACGGGAATAACTACAGGATTCCGGGAGCTGGATGCCAAGACTTCGGGACTGCAGAAATCCGACCTTATCATCCTAGCGGCAAGACCTGCCATGGGGAAAACCTCCTTTGCTCTGTCTATTGCGAGAAACGCTGCGGTAAAAGGCGGCGCTTCCGTCATGATATTCAGCTTAGAGATGGCGAAGGAACAGCTTACGCAGAGATTGCTTTCCATGGAGTCGAAGGTAGAGCTTCAGAGCATCAGGAACGGCAGACTTGAGAGAAGAGACTGGGACGATATAAATGTCGCGTTGGATATATTGTCAAGCGCCAATATACATATAGCTGATACCGCAGGTATCAGCATAATGGAGATGAAAAGCAAATGCAGGAGGCTCAAGGCTGAAGAAGGACTTGATCTGGTAGTCATTGACTATCTGCAGCTCATGAATCCCGAAGGCAAGGCTGATTCAAGGACTCAGGAAATCTCGGTCATTTCGAGAAATCTTAAGCTTCTGGCGAGAGAGCTGGACTGCCCCGTACTGGTGCTGTCGCAGCTTTCCAGAGCGCCGGAGACGAGGACCGACCACAGACCTATGCTTTCCGATCTGAGAGAATCAGGCTCCATAGAGCAGGACGCGGATATCGTTATATTCCTGTACAGAGACGAGTACTATTTTAAAGACGAGTCGGAAAAACCGGGAGAATGTGAAGTCATCCTAGCAAAGCACAGGAACGGTCCTACAGGCAGTATAGATGTGGCATGGGTAGAAAGATACACCCAGTTCAAAGACAAGGCTTCGGGAAACATACCTGACCCTGTATTTTGATTGATGAGTTTGCGGGAGGAAGAATGGCGTTCAGAAGAGAAAAGACAAAAGATTATTTTCTGCTGGATACCGGCATAGAAAATATGTTTATAAATGAATATATGGCGACAGCTCCCGGTGATTTTGTCAAAGTGTATCTGTTCGCGCAGATGTACGCGGGTCTGGGTACAGACATAACCAATGAAGAGATTGCAAAATATCTTTCCCTCGACCATGAGGACGTGCTCAAAGCATGGACATACTGGGAAAAAATGGGCGTAGTGCGTAAGATAGCAAAGAATACGGAGGATAAATTCGACTACGATGTTGAATTCATCATACTGAAAGAGCAGCTCTACGGAGACAAGGAACACGATATCCCCACGGCGGGTGAATACAATTTTCAGACCGCCATGGCGGACAAGGATATACAGGAGATGTTCAGCGCCATAGAAAAAAGCGCCGGACGGGTGATAAGCACTACGGAGATGATGGAAATAATATCGTGGATAAACGATTTTCATGTAGAGCCGGAGCTTATAGCCTACGGATACGAATACTGCATAAAGAGAAAAAAGAAAAATATAAAGTACATATCTGCGGTAATAAACGGATGGGCGTCAAACGGACTGAAAAATGTGGAGTCGGTTGAGCAGTATTTAAGCCAGAATGAAAAACGTCAGCATATGTACAGGAGAATATTCAAAGCCCTCGGATTTTCCAGGAACGCCACGGAGGAGGAGAGAAAGATAATGGATACATGGTTTGATACCATGGAGTTTTCTCTCGAAAAGGTGCTCTCCGCGTGCGGGAAGACGACGGGCATCTCGAATCCGAATATCAATTACGTGAACAAGGTTCTGAGCAACTGGTATGAGGAGAGAACCGGGAAAGACGCGTCAGGAAGGCAGAAAGGGCTGACGGCTTCCGACATAGCGAGGTATTATGAGACTCTCAGAAGACTTGAGGAGGAGGAAGCGGACAGACATCGAAAGGAAGTATACGAAAGGGTGCCGAGGATAAAGGAGATCGACGACAGGCTCAGCGCGGGAAGCAGGGAGCTTTCGAGGATAATAATATCCGATGCCATGGACAGGAAGCAGAGAGCGGAGCACATAAAAGAAGAGACGGAAATGCTCAACACGGAAAAAGCGTTTTTGCTTACGGACAACGGATTTGAGCCTGATTATATGGAAGTGAAGTACAGATGTCCCCGTTGCAGGGATACGGGAATGCTTGAAACAGGAGAAAGATGTCAATGTTTTGGAGAAGTAAGTCGGGAAAAAATAGAGCAGATAACCAGACAGAAAACGGAATAAGTCCTGAACAGCAGAATATAGAAGAAAAGGAAAAGGAAGACGCGGAGTCTTTCAGTAAAGAAGACATCCTGAGCAAGGATGAAAAGGCACGTGAGATGTACGAGAGCATAATGGAGCTCAGAAAAAGTCTCAGCAGCCTTAAGAATGAAAATCCTTTTGAAACTTCGGCGGAAAAGGAAGAGCCTTCGGGAACGGATATCGCTGAAGAAAGCGAGGAAGTTTTTGCGGCAAAGCAGGCGATAATAGAACATGCCAGAGAAGACAGGAAGCGTGAAGCAGAAAAGCTCGAAGAGGAAAGACAGCGCCGGATAAGGACGCGTCAGGAAGAACTGAAAGTCATCGAGGCGCAGAAGAAGGCGGCAAAGATAAGCGAAGAGGCGGAAAGAAAACGTATCGAAGCTGTCGAAGCAGAGAAAAAGGCAAAGGAAGTCGCCAGAAAGAAAGCGCTTGAGATCATGGAGTCAGAGCGCAGGGCGAAGGAGAGAGAATATCTCAGACAGCACAGCGCTACACCTGAGGAAATGGCAGCGTTTTTCGGATATGAAAACGGCGGCGGGACTTCGGCCGGAGACGAAAGCAAGGCTCTCGATGATTTGAGGGAAAACCTTATTTCGGAAAAAGAAAAACAGGGAGCTCTTTTCGGTAAAATGTCGGAGATAGCCGAAGAAAAAGCCAGTATGATGGCGGAAGCTCAGAAAGCAAAGACCGAAGAAATCGCAAAGCTACAGAAAAAACTTAAGGAAGAGCAGGAAGAAAGACTGCGGGTACAGCAGCTCAAGACTGAATACGAGAAGGCGAAAGCGGAAGAAGCCCTCAGAATGAAGGAGGAAAAAGCTAAGGAACGTATTGCGCAGAAGCAGTCAAGACGTGAACGTATCAGAGCTGAGCGTATAGCCAAGCTCCAAAGAAAGCGTGTTGAAAAAGCCCGCAGAGCCTTGGAAAAAGAGCAGGCTAAGCTTGAAAGAAAGCAGGCTGCCATCAAGCTGGAAAGACTTAAGGCGGAGAAAAGAGCAGATGCCGAAATGGGCGGAGGGATCGTAAACGTCCAGGGGATGAAAATCACTACGGAAGTGAATAAAAAACCGACATTCAGATGGCGGGACTTCTTCGGATTTAAAAGCATGGAAGAGAGAAAAGCCGCAACGGAAGAAGAGAGAAATGCCCTCAAGGAAGAGCGTGAGAAAAGGCGTGAACAGGCGAGAGCTACAGCGGAATATCTTTCAGCAAAGAGAAAGCAGGATTACGAAAACAGCAGTTTCGGCAGAAAAATGGGTGTTGTAAAGAGCTACTGCGATAAACACAGGAAAGTCCTTCTTATGGGATTTTCCGTCGTGGTAATGGCGATAGTGGGTGTTGCCGGAGTGGTAAATTACTGCACCGCGTATGAATACTCGTATAACGGACAGGTCCTCGGAATTGTAAAGGACCAGGATGATGTGCTTAGAATAACGGACCTCGTTCAGGACGCGCTTACAAAAGAGAAAAATATGGATGTTGTGATAGACGTCAAGAACGATATAAGCTTCAAAAGAGTCTATGCGCTCAATGAGTCGACAAAAATAGACACGTCTGAGGATGTTCTTAAGAGACTTACGTATATGGGCGATTTGAATGTCAAGGCCACGGGAATATTCGTGAACGGTGAGAAGATCGGGGCTGTGCAGGATGACGAGACTGCCGCCCAGGTGCTGCAGGACATCAAGGACAGGTATTCCGGAGCCATGGAAGGCGCGGAGATAGAAGAAGCCGTATTCATCGAGGATGTAGAAGTAAAGGACAGCAATACCGACCTTCAGGATCTGCTCAGTGAGGAGGAAATGGTAGAGCTTCTCTGCACAAGCAGCGAGAAGGAAGTTGTGCACAAGGTAGTCGCGGGAGATACGCTGAACAGCATAGCGAAGCTCTATTCCACTACAGAGGAAGACATACTTGCGGACAATGAGGGTATAGACTCCAAAAAGCTGGATGTGGGAAGCAGTATAGTCATAAAGCAGAACGCTCCGCTGGTCACTGTGAAGATAACGGAGAAAGTGACCTATGACAAGGTCATAGAGCATGAGACTGAGGAAAAGGATTCGGCGGATATATATGAGGGTTATACGGAAATCCAGCAGGAGGGCTCCGACGGGCTCAGCGAGGTGACTTCAAGAATAACTACGGTGAACGGCGAAATCATAGATGAAACAAATCTCGTTACGACGGTCAAGACCGAGCCTGTAACGGAAGTGGTGCTCGTGGGAACGAAGGAGAGACCTCCGACTGTCGGATCGGGTGAATACGCATGGCCTCTCAAGGACAGCTTCACGAAAACGACGGGATTTGAGACGAGATGGGGAGACTTCCATCAGGGAGTCGACCTTGCCTGCTCACAGGGCACCAATATATATGCTGCTGACGGAGGTACGGTTACGACAGCAGGCTACAGCGGCACATACGGACTGCTTGTTGTAATAGACCATCAGAACGGACAGGAGACGAGGTACGCTCACTGCAGCAAGCTGCTGGTAAGCGTAGGAGATAAAGTTTTCCAGGGACAGCATATCGCGGAAGTGGGAAGCACCGGACGAAGCACCGGACCGCATCTGCACTTTGAGATAAGGATCAACGGAACACCTAAAAATCCGTACAATTATCTGCCTTGATAAAAATTGCAGAAAGACGTGCAAGAGGGGCTGCGCCCGACGGTTATTCACCGTCGATACGGCAGCCCCTTTGTATTACATCTCTTCTACAAACCATTCGGTGACTGTTATGCTGTTTCTTGTGACTTCAGCGCCTACTGACAGGGCGCGGTTTTTATCTATGGGAACCGAAAAGTAAATCTTGCTGTCGATTTTTGTGACCTCTACGCTGCCCAGCTCGGTTTCCACATCCGTTATACCGTTTTGTGTAACGGAGCTTTCGTTCTTATCGCTGAAAAAATCGGAGATTATATCTGTAGCAGCGGTTTCCGCCGCGTAGTATTGCGAAGTCGCGTCAAGCGCTTCTCTGCCTGCGTCAAGCTTTTTGTCCGCTGACCCGTAGGTGACAGCGGCAAAGCATGTGAGAAGGAGCAGGGCGAGAGAAAGCACGAGGACGGCGGCGCATATCGGCAGCAAGGAGGTCCTGCCGTCATTTATTTTATGGATCTTACTCATCCGAAGCTCCTCCTGTATCGAGAGTATTGAAGGAAAGGGTATAGACAGCCTCTTTCTCTTCCGAAGAATCATCGAAGACGTTTATGTCATATGAGTAGAAGCCGGCATGATCACCGCGGGATATTACGGCTCTGTAGCGGCTTGAGTTTTTTGATGACGGAGAAAAATTCTCGTCGTAGTACAGCACTAGGGAATCCTCCGAGATATCAAAGGCTCTGTGGGATGAGAGAAGCTGTGAGGCGGTCTGCATACTGCCCTCTGCCGCCTTGAGCGCCTCCGCCGCGGTGCTTATCTCAAGAGCCATCCTGTCCATTACGACGGCCTCCGAAGCCATACTGCCTGAGCGCAGGAAAAGGACCGCGCTGACAGTTACGGCGACTGCCGAAAAAACACATATGCATATCGTTATGATGAGAAGCTTCGTGTGAGCCTTGAGATTTTTGACGGCAGGCAGCAATGCTTTTAGCTTTATATCTGCCGGGAGTTTAATTCTGCTCATCGCTGCTCCCTCCGTTTCCGTAGAGGCTTATGCAGAAAGAGACGGGCTTTCCGTCGCTGCCGGTCATGTCTGTCTGCAGGAGAGAATCGCCTGAGGAGACGGACAGAATAGAGAAATCCGCACCCTGTATGGGAGCGATGTTTTCGCCTGAAACGGCGGATACGCTGGTGTCGCGGTCTGCGGTCAGCTCTTTGAGATATCCGTCGTAGGCGAAGATCCATGTGTCGCGTGTCTTTCCGTCTGTATCCGAAGATATGACGAGAGCGGGGATCGAGCCTCCGAGAGAGGCTGTCCTTATATCCGATTTATCCTCACATTCCCGAACCTTTTCCGTGATATACGAAACGGCGCTGTCAGGGGAAGAGGTCATATCTCCCGAAGAAGCGATACCGTATATGCTCACGCCGAGTGCAGCCGCGACGACGGCGGCGGCAGTGAAAGCCGCGGCGAGAGCTGCCACGAATATTTTATGCATATGCTTTTTTATCAGAGATTTAAATTCTTCCATAGTGACAGTATACCAATTTACGGCGGCATTTGCAATCGTTCGGAGCTTTACGGCGCGCCGCGGAGGAATATATTCTGCCGAGAGGAGATGTATCGTCTTATTGTGGAAAAAAATATGCTGTGATATAATCAGTTCATGGTTAGGAACAGACGAAGCGCAGAATACAGAAACAGCAGCCGTGTCATCGACATGGAAGAAGCAAGAAAGCAGCGGCTGGAAAAAAGAAAGGCAGAACAGGCGAAAAAAGAAGAAAAGGAAATCCGCGCGCAGAGAAGAAACACGAGGGGAAAACGGGCCATAAGAAGAAACAGAGCGAGAAGACGGCTTGCTTTGGCTATAGTGATCGTTGTCCTCGCTCTTGTATTGTTCCTTTTTGTGATGAATATCGTTTCGCTGAAAAGAGAGCAAAGCGATGTCATAGAGCAGCAGGAACAGCTTGAAAAGCAGAAGGAAGAGCTTCAGAAAGCTCTGGAAGACACTGATGACACGGAAAATATAGAAGAACAGGCGAGAGAACAGCTCAGGCTCATAAAGCCGGGAGAAACGCTGTACCTGTTCCCTGAAGAAATAACTGAAGAGAGCGAAAGCTCATCTTCGGAAAGCGGGGCTCAGCAGTGAAGATCAAGGAAGTGATCGTCGTGGAAGGGCGCGATGATACCGCGGCAATCAAAAAAAGTGCAGATGTCATCACAATAGAAACACATGGATATGGTATAAATGAGAGAACTTGGAATTTGATAGAAACAGCGTACAGAGGTCCGGGGATAGTAGTATTCACGGACCCCGATCATGCAGGCGAGCAGATAAGGAAGCGTATAATAAAAAGATTTCCGGATGCCAAGGAAGCTTTTCTTGACAGAGGATCCGCCTGCAGAAAGGGCGATATAGGAATCGAGAACGCCTCGCCGGACAGTATAAGGCAGGCGCTGTCAAAAGCCAAATGCTCCGTATCGGATGCAGAGGACGCACGGGATGAGTTTTCCATGGAGGACATGCTAAGAGCGGGACTGGCGGGAGAGAAAGGCTCAGCGGCGCGCAGGCAGTGTGTCGGAAAGGCACTCGGCATAGGATACGGCAATGTCAAGACATTTTTACAGAAGCTGAATAAGTTCGGAGTGGAAAGAGAAGCTTTTGAAAGGGCGGTCAGAGAGATAGAGATATGAAGAAATTATATGCGCCGTCAACTATTGCCGAAATAAAAGCGAGACATGATTTCAGACTTTCAAAAAATCTCGGTCAGAACTTCATAACCGACAGGAACGTCATAGACAGAATCATAGAAGGCGCGGAGATAGGCAGAGACGACCTAGTCATAGAAATAGGACCGGGAATAGGAGCGCTCACAGCGGCGGCAGCGGAAAAGGCGTGCAAGGTCGTCGCTGTGGAGATAGACAGAAAGCTTATTCCGATACTGTCTGAGACTCTTTCTGAGTATGATAACATCGAAATCATCAACAGCGATATACTTAAAACCGATGTGAATGAGATCGTCGCAAAAAGCAGGCAGGCCGGGGAATTTTCGGAAAGCGTCAGGATAATAGGCAATCTGCCTTATTACATAACGACCGCAATCATAATGAAGCTGCTTGAAGACGGCACAGAAGCGGGCAGTATCACAGTCATGATGCAGAAGGAAGTGGCCGACAGGATAAAAGCCTCGCCGGGAGGAAAAACCTACGGAGCGTTGTCCGTTGCCGTACAGTATTACTGTGAGGCGGAGCAGGTGATATCGGTACCGAAGGAAGTGTTTGTGCCGAAACCCAAAGTGGATTCGGCAGTTCTGCATTTGCGCGTAAGAAAAGAAAAACCTGTAGCGCTGACGGATGAAAAGGCGTTTTTTGCATGTATAAAATCAGGGTTCGGGAAAAGGAGAAAAACTCTGCTCAATTCCCTCACCGGAGTTTACGGTCTTTCTAAAGAGGATATCGGACAGGCGCTTTCCCGTTCGGGGATAGACGGCATGAGAAGAGCGGAAACTCTGAGCATAGAAGAATTCGCGTCGCTGTCCAATGAAGTTGCGGAAGCGGCGAAAAAAGCATAGGGACGCGGAGACGGGAAGACCTTCGGCAGGAGAAAAAGACATATGGAGAAGCTTAAAACCTTTTACAGAAAATATCTGAAGAACTATCTCGTATTATTGATTATAGTTGCCATAGGAATGGATATAGCGATAGAGACGTTGGCAAGACATTCGCTTATTGAAAGCGTCGGATTCATAGTTATGAACCCGATAGTTTCGCTTTGCAATATCCTGCTGATACTGGCGGTCATATCATTGTCGCTACTCTTTAAGCGGCGTATATTCGCCATGGTTATGCTGGGTATGACATGGATGGCGGTAGGAATCGTGAACGGTGTTATACTGGCGAACAGGATGACCCCTTTTACGGTGAAGGATTTCAGCAATCTTGAGGATGGTCTCGGTATAATAACCAATTATTTTTCCACTTTCACGCTTGTTCTCGCGGTGGCGGGAATAGCGGCTCTCGCGTTTGGCGCGATAGTGCTCTTCAGGAAAGCTCCTAAATATAAAAAGAAGATAAATTACAAAAAAGTACTGCTCACTATAGCGGTGATAGGCATCGCGACCTTCGGGGCAATACAGATCAGTGTAAGAGCGGGAGTGCTGGATACATTCTTTGCCAACCTCGCGTACGCGTACAGGGACAACGGCGTGCCGTACTGTTTCCTCGTCACATGGATAGATACAGGGGTGGACAGACCCTCCGATTATTCAAAGGAAAAAGTCGAAAGCATATTCAGCGGCGGCGAGCTGGGAAAAGATAATATATACACTCCGGGAGAAGATGACGACACCGATGTGGAAAACAAGCCTAACGTGATATTCCTCCAGCTTGAGTCGTTCATAGACCCGACGAGAGTTGACGGTATAGAGTATTCGAGAGATCCGATCCCCAACTTCAGAAAACTCATGGAAGAGTATTCTTCCGGATTCCTAATGGTGCCCGCGGTCGGTGCAGGTACGGCAAATGTTGAATTTGAAGTAATGACAGGACTCAGCGTCAAGTTCTTCGGACCGGGAGAATATCCGTATAAGAGTGTTCTGAAGGAGACCACCTGCGAAACGGCGGCTTATGATTTTAAAACCATGGGATACAGCACGCACGCCATCCACAATCACAGGGGCGCGTTCTACGGCAGGAACGAGGTGTTCCCTAACATGGGATTCGATACCTTCACATCCCTCGAATATATGAACAATGTAATGAAGACGCCGAAAAACTGGGCTAAGGACAACATTCTGACGGAGCAGATACTTGATGCCCTGAACAGCACTGAAAGCCCAGATTATATATATACCATATCGGTACAGGGACATGGTAAATATCCTACCGAGCAGGTCATTGAGGATCCGGCGGTCAGCGTCACCAAGGCGGAGAGCGAAGAACAGCGCTGGTCCTATGAGTATTACGTTAACCAGATTTATGAGATGGATCTGTTCATCAAAGAGCTCACTGATGCTCTTGAAAACTACGATGAAGATGTGGTGCTCGTGATGTACGGCGATCATCTGCCGGCGCTGGATATGACGGAAGATATGATGAACAGCGGAAGCATGTATCAGACCCAGTACGTAATATGGAACAATTTCGGCATGGAAAAAGAAGACATGGATATTGAGACGTACAGGCTCAACGCCGAAGTCATGGAAAGGCTCGGAATGTCTGCCGGTATGATAACCAAGTACAATCAGAACTACAGCGACAGCGACAGCTATCTCGCCGATCTCGAAGTGCTGGCTTACGATATGCTCTACGGAAACAGATATATATACGGAGAGACGAATCCTTTCAAGAAAACCGACATGAAGATGGGTGTAAATGATATCAGGATAGATGAGATAGTCAAGATAGGCAAGAAATACTACATCAAGGGACAGAACTTCACGGAATATAGTAAAGTATCTCTCGACGGCAAGATCCTCAAGACTGTATATCTGGGACCTACGATACTGGCGCTCAGGGACGATGTGGACCCTGAAGATGTTTCGAGGATGAAGGTAAGTCAGGTCGAGAAGAATGAGAAGATACTCAGCACTACGGAATAAACGCGGTGCAGGAAGCTGTATATGAATCAACGAAGAGGAAATGAGCGGACGGCAATGAAAAAATAAAGATACTGTGGCTGAACCTGAGCCCGAGAAAAGGAAGGAATACCTATCAGCTCCTGGAGATGAAACCCTCCTCAAAGATATAGCGCACCACAATCACTTTGCCCTACAGCACCCATACCTACTGATAGAGTATGAAAAAAGCGCAGATGGACTGACGCCGCCCGCGCTTTTTTTGCGTGAATATTGTATTGCGGCGGATATCGTTTAGTTGTAAAACCAAATAATAAATAAAAAATTTGTGATACATACATAAAAAGTTTTGAAAATCTATTGACATACCGCCGGCGCTAAGGTAGTCTATACAAGGTGACCGAGATGAAGTGCTGTTTTGTATTGAAAACTATTTGGTTTACATAAAACTAAACGGACTCTGCAAAGCGGAACAGGCGTTTGGGGAAGCGAGAATATTCAGGAAGGAAGTATCATAATGACCAAAAGACTTAATGAAGCGGTGGAGATAAGATGGCACGGCAGAGGCGGACAGGGAGCGAAGACAGCGTGTCTGCTTTTGGCGGACGTAGCTTTTAGCTCGGGAAAGCATGTGCAGGGATTCCCGGAATACGGCCCTGAAAGGATGGGAGCGCCCATTACCGCTTACAACAGGATAACCGATGAACACTGTAAAGTTCATTCAAATATATATACACCGGATTATGTGGTTGTGGTGGATGAGACACTGCTCAAGTCGGTGGATGTGACCAAAGGTCTCAAGGAAAGTGGCGCGCTGATAATAAACAGCAGGAAAACACCGGAGGAAGTGCGCAAAGAAGTCGGAGGATATAAGGGAAGGATATGCACGATAGACGCTGAAAAGATTTCCATGGAGACTATAGGGAAAAATTTTCCGAACACCCCTATGCTGGGAGCTGTAATAAAGGTGAGCCGCGTCATAGATGAGGAGAAGTTCATAAACGATATGCGCGAATCCTTTGAGCACAAGTTCAGACATAAGGAAAATCTCATAGAAGGGAACATGAAAGCACTCGTTGGATCCATGAAAGAGGTAAAGGTAGGATAATGAAGAAGAAGGCAAAGGATATAAATGAAAAGATAACGTGGCAGGAGATAACGACCGGCGCGGAGATATACGAGCCTGCCACTTCGAGACTTGTGGAGACGGGCGACTGGCGTGTCATGACGCCCGTATTCAGGGAAGATAAGTGTACGCGCTGCATGCTGTGCGTGCCTTTCTGTCCGGACAGCTCGATACCGGTCAAGGACGGAAAACGTCTCGATTTTGATTTCAAGCACTGTAAAGGATGTGGCATATGCGTAAAGGTATGTCCTTTCGGCGCGATAGATTTTGTTAGGGAGGAAAAGTAGATGGCAAAGAGAGACAGAATGTCAGGCAATGAAGCGGTGGCGATAGCCATGAGACAGATAAACCCAGATGTCATGGGAGCTTTTCCGATAACTCCTTCGACAGAGATCCCGCAGTATTATTCGGGGTATATAGCCGATGGACTTGTGGATACACAGTTTGTGGCAGTGGAATCAGAGCACAGCGCCATGTCGGTCTGCATAGGTGCAACGGCGGCAGGAGCAAGAGCTGTTACGGCTACGTCCTCGGCAGGGCTTGCGTATATGTGGGAGCTGCTTTACGTGGCGGCTTCGGCAAGGCTGCCTATCACGATGGCGGTGGTCAACAGGGCTCTGAGCGGACCGATAAACATCAACAACGACCATTCCGACTCGATGGGAGCAAGGGATTCCGGCTGGATTCAGATATACGCTGAAACAAATCAGGAGGTATATGACAATTACATACAGGCGATACCTATATCCGAGACCATAAGACTGCCTATCATGATATGTCAGGACGGATTCATCACGAGTCATGGCGTCTCGAATATAGAGCTGCTTGAAGATGAAGAAGTGAAAGAATTCGTGGGAGAATACAAGCCTGAGAATTATCTGCTGAACGATGATCGTCCTCTCGCAGTGGGACCTTACGGCATATCTCCGTATTATATGGAGGTAAAGAGACAGCAGGCGCAGGCGATGAAAGATGCTATGCCTATAATCATGGATGTCGCGAGGAGGTATGAGAAGCTGACGGGAAGGAAGTACGGATTTTTTGAAGAATACATGATGGATGACGCGGAGGTGGCTCTTGTGGTAATAGGCTCCAGCGCCGGAACAGGCAAAGAAGCTGTGGACAGACTCAGGGCGGAAGGTAAGAAGGTAGGACTCATAAAGCTGAGGGTATTCAGACCGTTCCCGAGAGTACCGCTTGCGGAGGCAATGTGCAAGGTGAAGTCCGTTGCTATCATGGACAAGGCGGAAAGCTTCTCCAACAGCGGCGGACCGCTGTTCAACGAAGCGAGAAATTCTCTCTACGATCTGCCTAACAGACCGTATGCCATAAATTACATATACGGTCTCGGCGGCAGAGATATTACAGTTGAAGATTATTACGAAATATATAAAGATTTGTTCATAATAAGTGAAACCGATGACCCCGGCGATGTTTACAGATACATAGGTGTAAGAGATTCACGTTACGATGAGGGCGGTTTCGACCACAAGAGAGAGGAATAGTGTCAGCAGTATTGCGCGTCTGCCTGTGCACGAAGGCTGATTTGCCGCGACATGCAGGATCGCGCAGAATAAAGGAGATACAGATATGGCATACAGTTTGAAAAAAGAAGTGGAAAAGCCTGAACGGCTGGCAGGAGGTCACAGACTCTGTGCCGGATGCGGCGCGGGGATTGCCGTAAGAGGAGTGCTGAGAGGGCTCAAGCCTGAGGACAAGGCTGTGATAACCAACGCGACGGGATGTCTTGAGGTTTCTTCGTTTATATATCCGCATACGGCATATTATGACAGCTACATACATACGGCATTCGCCAACGGCGCGGCGACTGCGTCGGGAGTTGAAGCGGCATACAATGTTCTTAAGAAAAAAGGAAAAGTTAAAGGAACGTTCAAGTTCATAGCCTTTGGCGGAGACGGAGGCACGTACGATATAGGACTTCAGTCTCTTTCCGGCGCAATGGAAAGAGGTCACGATATGGTTTATGTCTGCTACGACAATGAGGCATACATGAATACCGGCATACAGAGATCGTCTTCGACGCCGAGGTTTGCCAACGCCACGACCTCGCCGGCGGGCGAATGCATACCGGGCAAGATTCAGAACAAGAAAAACCTTACGGAGATAATCGCCGCGCACAATATACCTTACGCAGCGCAGACTACATTCATCGGCAATTTCAAGGATCTTCACGAAAAATCGTACAAAGCGATATATACACAGGGACCGTGTTTTCTGAATGTCCTGGCGCCGTGCCCGAGGGGCTGGAGATATGAAACGGAAGATATAGCTGAAATATGCAGACTCGCGGTGGATACATGCGTGTGGCCTCTGTACGAAATAACAGATGGGGAATGGCATATGACATACGAGCCGAAGAAAAAGCTGCCGGTTGAGGAATTCCTGAAAAGGCAGGGCAGATTTGCCCATATGTTCAAAAAAGGAAATGAGTGGATGATAGAGGAAGCTCAGAAGTATGTAGATGAGCAGTGGGAGAAGCTGCTGTCAAAATGCAGATAACCATTCAAAAGAGCAAGAAATAGCCAGAAAAACAAGAAATAACGGTCAAGTTTTGACGATATCGAATATTCTCGGCAAACTATAAACAACATTTATACACACCCTCTATAAAAGGTGTCTAAAAAAATTATAAACTCCCTATCTCAGCCCTATACCGGAGGGGCGACGGTCAGAATATCGCCCGTATGTATGCCCTCACTCTGTGGGGGCTTTTGCTTT
>CAYYMY010000028.1:0-1661 GCA_964473095.1 uncultured Oscillospiraceae bacterium
CTTTCACTTTTATTATATCTATTGTACATCTTTTTATTTACAATGTCAATACACGTTCCTGCCTGTTTACTTTACTATTCTTAATTGTCAAGACATATGTTACACTTTGAGAAATACTCTGCTCCTATCTGATCCGTGTAGCTATCAGGCTTCATCTTGCTTCGACGAGAAAACCGCCGCTTCGCATTCTCGCGAAACGACGGTTTTTAAAATTCTCAATATGACTATTCTTCTCTGCTCTTGATTTTAGCAGATTTACCTGTTCTCTCACGCATGTAGTGCAGTTTCGCCCTTCTGACTTTACCTTGTCTTACGACTTCAATCTTTTCAACGAGAGGTGAGTGCACAGGGAACGTCTTTTCAACGCCCACTCCGGAAGCTATCCTTCTTACCGTGAAAGTTTCTCCGATACCTCCGTTCTGCTTCTTGAGAACAAATCCTTCGAATATTTGAATTCTCTCTCTGTTGCCTTCCTTTATTTTAACGTGTACCTTTACGGTATCTCCAACGTTAAACGCAGGGACATCAGTCTTCATGTATTCCTGTACGACTGAGCTCAATACATCCATTGTTTTTCCTCCTTCCCTCCAAGACGTTCGTGGTCACGCCGGCTTTAAATCGTGAATCCAGAGGACCGCCCGTAATCAAGCTTTTATATTATATACTAACATTCTTTTCATTGCAAGAGTTTTGTTTCAGGCTCTCGGATGAGTTTTATCATATACGTCTTTTATGCGGCTCTTTGTCGCCGACAGATATACCTGAGTTGCCGATATATCTTCATGTCCCATCAGCTCCTGGAGCGATTTCAGGTCCGCCCCGTTTCTCAGCATATGCACCGCAAATGAATTTCTTATTATATTGGGTGTCAGCTTATGCTCTATCCCTGCTTTTTTACCGTACTCCTTCAGCAGTTTCCAGAGTCCCTGCCGCGTTATCCTCTTGCCGTAATAATTGAGGAAAAGAGCCCTTTCTTCGGCATTATCTCTGAGCAGACCATCCCGGGCGTCATATATGTACTTCTCCATCGCAGCTCGTGCCGGTCTTCCCAGAGGCACTATCCTTGCTATGCTCTGGTCTCCCGCACACGTGATGAATCCCATACGCAGGTTTATATCCTCCAGATTCGCGTCGATGAGTTCGCTTACCCTTATACCTGTGGCATACAGCGTCTCGAGTATCGCTCTGTCTCTCACGCCCTTTATGCTGTCATCGGGAGTCGTCAGCAGTCTGTCGATTTCTTCTATCTCTAGGTATTCAAGCTCTTTTCTCTCTATCTTAGGAGATTTTATATTGGCCGCAGGATTGCTTCCTATCATCTCCTGCTGGATGAGATAATTGAAAAAAGCCCTGATAGAAGCCAGCTTCCTGTTGATCGTAGCAGCTGATTTCCCTGCATTTTTAAGATGATGAAGGAAAGCTATGACTTCCGTGCTTGAAACATTGAGGAGATCCGTCATTCCTCTTACACCTTCAAAGGCTATGAACTCTGTGACATCTCTGCTGTACGCTTCCGTCGTATTTTCCGACATGTGTTTTTCTTTTCTGAGATAATCAGCAAAATCTTCCGTATACATGCTATCCTTTCAATTTGTCCTTTTTGCGCTTCCGTTTATGTGATTATTATAAACTAATATCATCAAGTTTACAATAATATTTCT
>CAYYMY010000028.1:1761-8532 GCA_964473095.1 uncultured Oscillospiraceae bacterium
ATAAGACGCTGTCATCCTTCATGATATCCGGTATGTCTCCCTCAGACAATGGTTCCTGCCGCTTTTGCCGCTTCTCTTTTTCTGCTCATCATCGGCATTGCGGCAAAAGCTGTGTTTCATCAAGCTGCCCTTTGGCCATCATGAGCGCTGCCACCGTTTTGGCATCGATGAGCTCGCCCTTTTCCGCCATCTCATATATTTCACGAAAGGGGTATTCGATAACGTCAAGCGCCTCATCTTCATCCAGCTCCTGTTCTCCCGCGGTGAGCCCTGTCATCGCGTATATGTATATCACTTCTTCGGAATACCCTACGCTCGTGTTTATCCTGCCCAGAAGCTTTATATTCTCAGCCGTATATCCCGTCTCTTCTCTGAGCTCACGTACAGCCGCGAGCATAGGAGAAGTCTCATCTTTATCTATCTTGCCTGCAGGGATTTCAAGAACCGCTTCCCCGCACGCGTATCTGTACTGTCTGACCATTATCACATTGCCCTCATCGGTGACAGCAACCATGGCAACGGCTCCGTTATGCTCCACTATCTCTCTGTAAGCTTCGCCCCTGACAGCCGCCACTTTATCTCTTCTTACATTTAAGATAGCTCCTCTGTATATCATTTCACTGCTTATCTTTTTTTCTTCAAAAATCATTCTTTCTCCCTGCTCATTTCTGCGGATCTGTCTACAGTTGCCTGCATGCCTTCTTTCACCTTATCCATAAAACCGTTTTCCATCAGCTTGTTCACAGCCTCTATGGTCGTTCCCTTTGGAGAGCATACATTTATCCTGAGCTGCTCAAGACTTTCATCGCTTTCAAGCGCCATTTTCGCCGCGCCAAGCACAGCCTGTGCCGCAAATATCCTAGCTTTTTTCTCGGGCATGCCGTTTTTCACCGCACATTCCGCCAAAGCCTCCATATACATGTATGTATATGCCGGGCTGCTTCCGCTCACTCCCGTCACGCAGTCTATGAGAGCTTCATCTATTTCTTCGGCTCTGCCTATAGAGCAGAATATCTTCATCGCCTCTTCAAAATTGCTTTCCGAAACATTTCCGTTCCTGCATACTGCTGTCATTGCCTCGCCGACTTTTGCCGGAGTATTAGGCATTATCCTTATTATCTGAGCATCCTCTCCGAGGATTTTTTCGATTAAACTCATCTTTATCCCTGCCGCCATTGATATTATCAGCTTGTCGCTCCTGTACTCTCCCTTAAGCTCTTCAAGCACGCCTTCTATTATCTGAGGCTTCACTCCTATTACCGTGATATCGGCTTTCCCTGTTAACACTGCTGCATTTTCACAGAATGAAATGCCGGGAAACTCTTCTTTCAGCCTTGTTCTCGTCTCCTCGTTTTTATCGCAGACTGAAATTTCGTTTTTCGCTGCCGCGCCTGAACTAATATATCCGGAAAGTATGGCTCCTCCCATATTTCCTGTGCCTATGAATCCTATTCTCATATCGATATCCTTCCGTTTTATTAAATATGAAAACTGTGTTTATTTTCCTATGGTCCCGACAAACAGCGTACCCTGCGCCATTCCTGCCAGGCTGTCCTTTATTATATCCTTTTTAGAGCCGTTGAGCAGTATCATAGGCATGCCAAATTTATTCACCATCGATGCCGCCTCTATTTTGGAGCCTATGCCTCCCGTGCCGAAGGAACTGGTCTTGCCTATTTCTATGATTCCCGCAAGCCTATCGGCATTTTCCACCAGCTCTATCAGCTTGGCGTCACTGTTGCTCTTCGGGTCGGAATCGAAAACCCCGTCTATATCGCTCAGTATTATCATCAGGTCGGCATTCCACAGACTTGCAGTCAGCGCCGCCAGTATATCATTGTCTCCTATCTTTATCTCGTCTACACTCACACTGTCGTTTTCGTTTATTATCGGAACCACTCCTTCATCTATGAGGGTGAACATGGCGTTTCTTATATTGAGTGTTCTGTGCGGATCATCAAAATCGTCACGTGTCAGCAGTATCTGCGCCACATGCATATCATAATCCGCAAAATATTCTTTGTACGCCATCATAAGCTCCACCTGGCCTATAGCGCACAACGCCTGCCTGTAATTGATATCCTCTCTCCTGCTCCACTTGTTTATGGCGCCGACGCCGCATATGCCTGCACCTGAAGACACCAGTATAACCTGTTTTCTCATGTCTGTAAGCTCCTTAACCTGCTCAACTATATTATGTATCACATCTTTGTTGACAGAGCCTTTTTCATCGGAGAGAACGTTGCTCCCGATTTTTATAACTATTTTTCTGCTGCTGCCGATAGTTTCTTTTAACTGTTCCATATCTACGCCTCCCGCTGATTTTAAATTATACAACAACTGCAAAAAAAGGTAAAGAGAGCAAAAGTTTCATATGCTTTAACAGTCTTAATTATCCTTATTTTCGACTTTTACTTGACTTTTAATACAAATTACCCTATACTCTAACTGTGGTTATCCCCCTGATAACCTCATTAATCTCTAATCCCAATACCCCTTTTAACAAAAGCGACCAGAAGTGGTCGCTTTTGTTTTACGCATCTTTTTTCACTGTACACATTGCTATTTTTTTCTTTATCTTGAAAGTACACCTTGTTATAATAAGGCTATGAAATACGTGACCAGACCTTTTGAAGAGAAAATATACAGCAGCAGCATTCTGGATTTCTACTTCGGTGATATGAAAAAAGGTACGCTGGATATAGAAACCACAGGCCTCGACCCGTCGAGGCACAAGTTCATACTGGGAGGTCTCTGCTCTTTCGAAAGCAGAAGGATGAGCCAGGTGTTCGCCCAGTCGAGAAGAGAAGAGAGTGATGCACTGAAGCGTTTTATAAACGAGCTTTCGGATCTCGATATGGTCGTGACTTACAACGGCAGACATTTTGACATACCGTTCATAGAAAGGCGCTTCGCAGAATTTTTCGGCGAGAAGCCGTCCATGCCGTACAATCTCGATCTGTATCTCGTGCTGAACAGACACTCACCCATAAAAAAATTCGTACCTAACCTGAAGCAGAAAACAATTGAGAACTACATGGGCCTGTGGCAGAGCAGAACCGATGAAATATCGGGAGCGGAAAGCGTTGAGCTTTACAACGCTTATGAGAAGACAGGCAGAGAGGATCTCGAATCGAAAATACTGCTGCACAACAGCGACGACGTGATACAGCTCACCCGTCTCCTGAAAATCATAAGCAAGAGCGATTTTCATAAAGCTATGTTTTTTCTCGGTTTTCCCGCGGGACCTTTGACGGTAAACAGAATTTCCTTCCACAGAGACTTCATGACAGTATCGGGAATGCAGCGCGGCATTTCAATGAATTACAGAGGATTTGAATTTATGAATTACCCGGCTGAAATAAATTTTGACGCAAAAGAATCAGCTTTTTTCATCAAATTTCCTCTCATAGCCGACAGAGGTATGCTGATAGCAGACCTCGATGCGGCCGGCACTGACAGCGCCGAATTCGAAAAATACCCGAATTACGGAAGCGGCTTCATCGTGCTGAAAAACGCTTCTGATGTCAATTATATGGAGACAAACCATTTTATAAAAAGTTACATACGATATTTCCTCGGAAATATATGATTCAAAATTCTGACTCAAAAAGAAAGGATGTTTTTTATCATGGATTTTACAGACAGTATACGGAAAGTGAAAGAAGACAGTTTTGTTATGGCATCTCTTCCCGGAAAGGTAAGGAACACTGCGCTTGAAAACATCGCAGAAGCCCTGAAAAACAATAAAGACGCCATATTTGACGCTAACAGGAAAGACCTTGACGCCGCAAAAGAGGCAGCTCTTCCGGCTCCTATAGTCAATCGTCTCGTGTTCGATGAACACAAGATGAAAAGCTGCACCGACGGCATCTTCGACCTGATAGATCTCCAGGACCCTCTTTTCATGGATCTCCTCAAACGGGAGCTCGATAAAAACCTCATACTCACAAAGACCACATGTCCTATAGGCGTCATAGGAGTTATTTTTGAATCAAGACCCGATGCTCTCGTGCAGATAGCTTCTCTGTGCATAAAAAGCGGCAACTGCGCTGTCCTCAAAGGCGGAAGCGAAGCAAAAAACACCAACAGGATTCTTTTCGACACCATATACGAAGCTGCCGTAAAATCCGGGCTCCCCGAAAACTTCGCAGTTCTTATAGAAGACAGGGCTGAAATAAACGAACTTCTCAAATGTCATGAGTATGTGGATCTGCTCATCCCGAGGGGCTCGAATCAGTTCGTACAGTATATAATGGAAAACTCAAAGATACCCGTTATGGGTCACGCCGACGGCATATGCCACATATACGTTGACGGCGCCGCCAGCATAGAAAAAGCAATCCCGATAGTAATAGACTCGAAAATCCAGTATCCGGCCGCATGCAACGCTGTTGAGACACTTCTCGTTCACAAAGACATAGCTGATGTACTGATACCTGCTCTCGCAGACGAATCAAAGGGACGAATCGAATACAGAGGAGACGTCGGCTGCGTTGAACTCATATCCTGCGAGCCTGCCGATGAAAAGGATTTTGAAACCGAGTATCTCGACTGTATCCTGTCCATAAAGATAGTGGACAGCATTGACGAGGCTATAAAGCACATAAACACATACGGCTCTCACCATACCGACTGCATCATAACAGAAGATAAAGATTCTGCCGATAAATTCATGTCTCTCGTGGATTCCGCCGGAGTATACCGGAACTGTTCCACACGGTTTGCCGACGGATTCCGATACGGTTTCGGCGCGGAAGTCGGTATAAGCACCGGCAAGATTCATGCCCGCGGTCCTGTAGGCCTGGACGGTCTTGTCACATATAAATACAAGCTTGAAGGGGACGGTCAGATAGTCGCTGACTACGCGTCGGGGAAATCCACATTCAAATTCAACGATCTTATATAGGGAACTCCCTGCAGCCCTTGCAAAAAAATCAAAAACCGCGGACATGGAATAAAATCATGACTGCGGTTTAATTTTACGGTTTGCCGGTTTACAGATCCAGCTTATAATCTCCGTCCTTTATCTTCCCTGCCTTTCTCAGCATCCTGTCTATAACAAAAGCAAGCACAGCCGGAAGGATTATCTGTATAAGAAGGACCTTCCACAGAGTATCGAAGGTAAATCCCATATCCGTAAAGGTGCCTATCTGCCCTACGAGCCCGGAGGTGCCCATACCTGCGCCCACAGCTATGTTGGTCATTTTAAGGATGCATGTTGATACGGGTCCGAGTATCGCTCCCGCCAGCGTAGCCGGCACGAGTATCCACGGATTTTTTATTATATTCGAAACCTGTAGCATGGAAGTTCCTATACCCTGCGCGACGAGACCGCCGATGCCGTTTTCCCTGTAACTGGCAACAGCAAATCCTACCATCTGTGCGCAGCATCCAACCGTCGCCGTGCCTGCCGCAAGTCCAGATAAATCAAGCATTATGCACAGAGCCGCGCTGGAAATCGGAGCAGTGAGCACGAGCCCCACTATCACGGATATAACTATACCGAATACAAACGGCTGCCACTCCGTAGCCGTCATTATCAGCTCTCCCAGCTTGACCATGCACCAGCCTATTGCCGGACCGAACAGCTTCGCTCCCACAGACCCCATTATAAGTGAAACGGCAGGTGTTACTAGGATATCTATCTTGGTTTCCTTTGATACCATTTTCCCGAATTCAGTGCTGAGAGCCACCGCTATGAACGCTCCCGCGGGACCTCCTGCAAAATCTATTCCAAAGCCTGTCATCGTAGCGCCCATCATACCGGTCACTACACCCGTGAACAGAACCAGAGGCGGTGCTTTAAGACTCCACGCCACGGCAGCGCCGATGGCGGCGCCCATGTACGCCTGTGCCTGTGCTCCCACTTCCACAAAGAAAGAGGAAACAGCATTCTCACCGAAGATATTTGCTGTCTGTTCACCTATCGTGTCGAATATCACTCCTATCAGAAGAGAGGCGAACAGTCCCAGCGCCATAGCGGATAGCGCATCCTGAAGATAACGTTTTGCAGATATCTCTATATCTTTTCTTTTTAAAAAGCCTGTTTTTTCTTTTTTTTCCATTTTATTACCTCTTACATGCTTGTAAATAACCGACCTATAGATTTTATCAGGCAGAGTGATAGGTGTCAAGATAGTTATCATGTTAATTGAATTGTCAAATAAAATATGTTATCATAGCGTTATATTGAAACAGGAGGTTTTTTTGATGTCGGAGAAAAACAAGACAATCCATGAAACGAATACCGAGAAAAGAAGACAGATGATATCTGAATATCTACAGGCTTCTGATTCACCTGTAACAGCGTCCAGGCTCGCTTCCCGCTTTTCCGTAAGCAGACAGATAATAGTCGGGGATATTGCGATACTCCGAGCTTCCGGATTTGCTGTCACCGCTACCCCTAAAGGATATGTGATGGACAGGGATAAAACTTCTCCATCTCGCCTTCATACGGGAATGATTGTATGTAAACATACACCCGATCAGCTTCGCGAAGAGCTTTATACCATCGTTGATTTCGGAGCAACAGTGATAAACGTCACGATAGAACATGCGATATACGGTGAGATTTCCGGTAGCCTTGATCTTTCATCCAGATACGACGTGGACCTTTTCATCGATAGGGTGAAAAAGGAGAAGAATTCGGCACCTATAAGCTGTCTGACGGACGGCGTACATCTTCATCGCATATCATGTAAAGACAAAGAGACTTTTAATATGATAAAAGCCTCTTTGAAGTCAAAAAATATACTTATGGAATGAAAA
>CAYYMY010000028.1:8632-15463 GCA_964473095.1 uncultured Oscillospiraceae bacterium
GCAGTAAAAACAATCCGTAAAACTATTCAGCTTCAATAAGCGTGATCATATCCGAGAATATGCCGTAACCTGCCTGATCTACTTCGGGTGATTCTTCAATTAGCGTAACAGTTCCCATAAGGTCAGTGGTCAGTGAAACCGCCAGCGACGTACCCGTTACGGCAGCGTAAGAATCCATCTTGCTTATTTCCTCCGGGGCTACCTTCACGCATGTTTTTCCGTCTTTAGTGTATGCTCTGCACATAAGCTTTATGACATTCCCTCTCGCCGCCGCTTCATCAATCTTTTCTTTTGTTATTCCGTCTATTCCCGTTATATCCACATCTTCAGGCGTCACGTCAGCGTCCATTATGGCATTGGCAAGCACCACCATCTTGGCGGCAGCCTCCTTGCCCATCGTATCGTTTTTAGGATTGGCTTCTATGAATCCTCTTCTCTTGCTTTCGTTTACGATGTCCTTAATCACTTTACCCTGCTTAAGTCCCTGAAGTATATAGTTTGTAGTACTGTTCAGTATTCCCTTTATCTCCGTTATACGACACATCTTGAAGCATTCTCTAACTATCTTGAATATAGGAGCGCCGCCCATTACAGCCGTTTCGAAGAGGAGCTTGCAGCCGTTCTTTTCCGCCAGCTCTCTGAGCTCACTGTAATGCCACGCGAGAGGTCCCTTGTTGGCGCATATTACACTCTTTCCCCTTTTCAGCGCCGTCTTTATATGTTCTGTAGCTATCTGCCCTGTGGAGAATTCAAGGGGAGTCATCTCGATCAGAACATCGTAGTCTACTGCTTTTGCGATGTCCACGGAATTATTATGTATCTTGGTTTCCCTCGCCTTGTGAAGCACACCTGTCTGCTCCACATTGCTCAGAACTCTCTCCAGATCTATTCCCCATGCATCAACGAGATTTCCTCTCGTTTTAGTGGTTATGGCCACGACTTTGACCGTTGTATCATATAATTTCTCTATTTCCTCTTTCTTTTCCAGAAGTATTCTTGCGAATGACTGTCCCAAACTGCCGAACCCCAGCAATGCCACGTTTATCGTCTTCATAAATGTTTTTCTCTCCTTAAAAATTTATAAAATCTACAAAATTTTATTATTCTTCGCCAGCGTTTTCACTTACGGCTGCGCCTAAATTGATTGTCGATTTTTCCAGCTCCATGACCATATTGTTTATCTTCGCCAGCTTCTCCGGCGATGTCTTTTCATTTATTGCAAGCTTCGCATTGTACAGAATATCCTCTATCCTTCTGTGTATATCCGAAAGCGTTTCGTTCGTATTGTTTATAGTTTCATCGTCTATGTAATCGCTGAGCATGTCCTTCTCTTCTACGATTTCATCTTTTTCGAGGACGAATTCACTGTTACCTTTCACCACTACAGGTTCATATCCCAATTTGTTCCTGAGTGTTTCCGCAAAAGCTTCCTTTGACGCCTGTTCCCCGTGCACCAGAAATATGTGCTTCGGCTCTTTCTTAAAGCCTCCTATCCATGCCAGCAATCCGTTTTTATCAGCGTGACCCGAGAACCCTTCCAGATTGTGTATCCGCGCGTTCACCTGGACTTTCTCTCCGAAAAGCGTCACTTCTTTCGCTCCGTCGAGAAGATATCTGCCGAGAGTCCCCTCCGCCTGATATCCTACGAATATTATGCTTGCCCTGCTGTTCCACAGATTGTGTTTCAGGTGATGTCTGATCCTTCCCGCTTCACACATTCCGCTCGCCGATATTATGACTTTAGGTTTCGTATTCGCGTTCAGCTGCATGGATTCTTCACTGGTCCTCATAAATTTCAGATTTTTGAAATCGAGAGGATTATCTCCTCTGGTTATGTACTCCTTCATCTCATCATCGAATACCTGGGCATTTTTTCTGAACACCTCTGTAGCGGTGGTTGCCATGGGACTGTCCACATATACCATTATATCTTCAAAATCTTTTCTGTATTCGCTGTCGCTGTCGTATACCTTGTTCAGCTCGTATATGAGTTCCTGGGTCCTTCCTACCGCAAAGGACGGTATTACCGTCGTTCCCCCTCTTTTAGCCGTATCTCTTATAATGTCCATGAGCTTTTTCACATCCATGGAATTCGACGGATGCACCCGGTCGCCGTAGGTTGTTTCCATTATCACATAGTCAGCTTTCTTTATTATGGTCGGGTCTCTTAAAATAGGACGATTAATCACTCCCAGATCTCCTGAAAACACTATCTTTGAAGTATTTCCGTCTTCCGTCACCCAGATCTCCGTTATCGCTGACCCAAGTATATGTCCCGCATCGTTGAAAACTATCTTCATCTCGTCATTCAGCTCTATAAGCTGATCATAGAGAACAGGTTTTACGAATTTCAGTGAATCCACCGCATCGTTGTAGGTGTACAGAGGCTCGACAGCAGGTCTGCCCGCTCTTTCGTTCTTTCTGTTTTTCCATTCAGCTTCCTTTTCATGGATATATCCGCTGTCTTTGAGCATCACATCCAGAAGATCCGCTGTCGCGTCCGTACAGTATATATCTCCCTTAAACCCTCGTTTGACAAGAAGCGGTATCCTCCCGCAGTGATCTATATGAGCATGGCTCAGTATCATACAGTCTATCTCCGCCGGATCAAATGGGAAATCTTCATAATTAAGCGCTTCCTGCGCCTTTCCTCCCTGAAACTGTCCGCAGTCAAGCAGCACCTTATGACTGCCTGTGATTATAAGATGACAGGAGCCCGTAACACCGCTCGTCGCTCCGCAAAACTGTATTTTCATATGTTTCCTCCTTAACGCGACAATGCCGTTCTTTATTTTATTATACCTTACCGGGAAGTTGTTTTCCATTGATTTTATGCCATTTGTATCAAAATCACAGGCTTATATGACGAATATTTCCAAAAACAGTAAAAGACTGCCGAAAATCGGCAGTCTTTTTATGAAGTAAGCCTAAGTGTAGTTTTGACCTATTCATACTTATGTTTGTATGCGATATCTACGTGAGGTCTTCCTTCCTTCCATTTGATCTCTCCCGGAGTTATGCAGCCCTGTACAGGACATACATTGAGACAGAGGTGACATCCAACGCAGTTATCGTTGAGCTCAGGTCTTCTCTTTTCTTGGTTCCAGTCGATCGCCTGATGAGCAGCGTCGAAGCAGGATACGTAGCATCTTCCGCACCCTATGCACTTGTCTTCATCGAAGTTAGGCAGAAGCTTGAAGTCTCTGTTGAGTTCTTCCGCAGGGATGATATTAGGAAGAGCAACGCCTATGAAATCTTCAAGGCTGTCATATCCTCTTTCATCCATGAAGTGCATGAGACCTGAAGCCATATCTTCAACTATTCTGTAGCCGTACTGCATGATAGCAGTAGTTACCTGAAGGTTTCTGCATCCCAGAGCAAGGAATTCAGCAGCATCTCTCCACGTTTCTATACCGCCGATACCGGACATTTCGAATCCATGTCCGAAATCGTATTTGCCGCCCTTTACCATTTCCTGAAGCTGAGCGTCCTGAAGGACCTGAGCACAGAATCTGAGAGCGATAGGCTTTACTGCAGCGCCGGAATATCCGGATATAGAGGATTTACCATTTACTACAGGCATAGCCGTCATGTTTTCAAAATCTATATTAGTAATGGACTTTATCGTATTTATAGCCGATACTGCAGCCGCGCCGCCTTTTATAGCCACTCTTGCATGCTCCTCCATGCTCTTGCAGTTCGGTGTCATCTTAGCTATGAACGGGATATCGGTAGTTTCCGCAACAGCTCTTGAATATTTTTCAACCAGCTCATTGTTTGTACCTACATCGGAGCCCATTTCATGAGATGTCATCTGAGGACATGAGAAGTTACCTTCGATGAGAGGCACTCCGCACTCATCACACATCTTGGCAAGCTGTCTCCACTCTTCTTCAGTAGAGCCCATGATGGATGCTACCATAACATGGTCAGGATAATCTCTCATCAGCTTATACATGTTTTCAAAATTGACTTCAGTAGGCTTGTCGGATATCTGTTCCATGTTCTTGAATCCGAGCCAAGGAAGTCCTTCCTTGTTTGTCTGGTCGAATCTCGGTGAACACTCGTCCGCTACAAATATACCTATGGTTTTGTAGAAAACGCCGCCCCATCCTGTTTCAAAACACTTGGCAACCATCTCGTAGTTGCTGCCAACAGGGGATGATGAAAGGAAGAACGGATTCTGACACTTAACACCTAAATAATCTATCGATAAATCTTTCTTAACTGCCATTCTATTTCACTCCTTTCTTTTCCAGGTATGCAATCATCGATGCCGCAGCCTCTTTACCTTCTGCAACAGCTTCTACAACTGTCTTACCGCCGTTTACGATATCTCCAGCAGCAAAAATGTTTTCTGCACTTGTAGTACCGTTTTCGGCAGCATCGATAGTTCCTTTTGCCGTCAGGTCAACGTCAGCCAGAGCTTTCATATCTTCAGCGTTCTGTCCTGTTGCAAATACGATAGTATCTGCGCTGAGAGTAAGTTTTGCAGCTTCGTCTCTGAAGCCTGCAAACTCTACAGCTTCAACCTTACCGTTGCCCTTAATAGCTGCAGGAGCCATACCTGTAGTGATTCCTATTCCGAGTGAAAGTGCATAGTGGAATTCCGACATGTTGCCCGGAGCCTCTTCCAGAGTTCTTCTGTAAACAATCTTAACGTCTTCAGCTCCCAGAAGCTTTGCGGTTACAGCACAGTCAACAGTTACATCGCCGCCGCCTACTACGAGGACTTTCTTGCCTGGCGCAAACTTTTCACCTTTCGTTCTTGCTTCCTTAAGGAAATCAACTGCCGCATAAACTCCGTCCAAATCTGTGCCTTCGATTTCAGGAAGGTTGGCTTTCCAGAGTCCCGCTCCGATAAATACCGCGTCATATCCTTTCAGATCTTCTGCAGTTGCTTTTGTGTTGAACTTGAATTCAACTCCCAGAGCTTCAACCTGTGCGATATCATGATCTACGACATCCTGAGGAAGTCTGCTTGGAACGATACCGTATGTAAGCACGCCGCCTGCTTTAGCTTCCTTTTCAAGCACTGTTACATTGTAACCTGCTTTTGCTAGCTCAGCAGCACATGCCAGTGATGCAGGACCTGCTCCTACGCAGGCAACATTGCCGACTTTCTTTTCAGGTGCTTCCAAAGTCTTCATTCCGAAAACCTCTTCCTGCTCGATGGCATATCTCTGAAGCTTACCGATTTCGATAGGCTTATCTATGCCGCACCTGCTACATGCTTCTTCGCAGAGTCTGTCGTATGGGCATACTCTCGCGCATGTTCCGCCTAAAACATTGTTTTCTCTGATGGTTTCAGCTGCTCCCTTGACATTTCTGAACCTTATGGATCTTATGAATTTAGCAGGGTCAGTTCCTGCAGGGCAGCCTTTGCTGCATGGTGCATCATAGCACAGCAGACATCTTGCCGCTTCTTCCATAGCTGTTCTGTGGGTAAAGCCTGCTACGGATTCGGCAGTGTAATTTGCTTTTACTACTTTACTCAATTTTACTCCTCCTTACGGCATTTCGCCTATGGTTTATGATAAAAAAGCTGCATTCCCCTAAAGGCTTGTTTAAGTCTGTTGAAATGCAACTAAACCAATCAATTAAACCGTCTTGATGGTTTTAAAGACACATCTAACCTTCAAATTTCTCGTCAGCTTTGAGCATAGCGTTCAGAAGTACTGTAGCTCCTTCTGTGCAGTGTTCAGGCTTTGCATATTCAGGCTCGCAATGGGATAATCCATCTTTTGTCTGCACGAATATCATTGTTGAAGGAATCATGTATGAAATGAACTGCGAGTCATGTCCTGCTCCGGAGTGTATAGGCATGTTGCTTACTCCTGCTTCATCAGCAGCTTCCTGTACATAGCCTACCAGATCCTTGTTCCAGTATACAGTATCTCTCTTCCAGTTTTCCTGGATCTCACAATCGCATCCTGCCCACTTCATTGTAGCGATTTTCTTTACTATATCCATTACCTGCTCAAGAACCTTAGGGTCTTCATGTCTTACGTCGAGTGAGAACTCAACTTCGTCAGGTATTACTGTATGTACGCATGGATGGCAGTAGATTTCGCCTGTGGTGTATACCAGTTCAGGTCTTCCCAGCTTATCAACCTCATCATGCAGATAGATGAGAGCCTGGGATGCCGCATAAAGTGCATCGTGTCTCTTGTTCATAGGGAAAGTGCCTGCGTGTGCAGCAAATCCTTTGAATCTCAGAGTGTAGTTGAACATTCCCAGTACGCAGTCAACTACGCCGATGTCTTTTCCGTTATCTTCAAGGATAGGACCCTGCTCTATATGTGCTTCAAAGTTGCACAGGCATGTTTCAGGGCTCATTCTGTTTGCCTTATCGCCTTTGTATCCAGACTTTTCGAGAGCCTCTCCGAAAGTCTTTTCACTTCCTTCATGATCTTCCATAGCAGGAACTGCCATCATATCGTCATACTTGAAGTTCTTCGCGATTTCAGGAGGCAGATAATCGTTGCACAGTATTCCGGATACCATCATTGCAGGCGGATAAAGCGATCCTTCTTCGTTAGTCATTATGTAAGCAGTCATAGGATGTTTGTGAGGAATCTTCTGTTCAGCTATAGTTTCGAGAGCTTCCATAGCGCTCATTACGCCCAAGATACCATCGTAGTTTCCGCCGTTCTTTACCGAGTCGCAGTGCGAGCCTGCTATTATTCTCTTAGCATTAGGATCCGAGCCCGGAAGAGTAGCATATATGTTTGCCAAATCGTCGATTTCTATTTCAGCGCCTATAGCCTTCATTCTCTTGATAAACTCTTCTCTTGCCTGTTTAGCTTCAGGAGAAAGGGAATATCTCGT